>JBAYZI010000007.1:0-43919 GCA_041672585.1 Cloacimonadales bacterium (SeqCode)
AACCTTAGCACCTAATTTCTTGAGACTACTAGTTAAGTCTATTGCTTTGTAAGCTGCTATTCCACCGGTAACTACTAACACTATCTTTTTATTTTTTAACATGATTAATACCTTTTGTTATGATAGCTCTTATTATTTTGAGAGGTTGGCAAGGTGTCAAGAGAATTTATCGATTTGCTTATGTAGAGACGCGAACGGGTTGCTACACAAATCCCCTACCCCCTTTGTATTTCAAAGGTTTCTGGGGAGGGGTGCCGAATTTCGGCGGGGTGAGGTCTTTCTCAAAGTCCCCAGGGAATTTAGTGGCTTACAGAAAGTATTCCGGTTCTAACCGTGTTTGACAGTTTGTGCTAAGCTTATTAGCTAAAGTAGCAAAGAAAGGATGTTTACCTTGTCTGGCTGCCACAGGACAAACCCTGATACAGGCATTACATAAGATACATTTACTAACATCTGTGATAGTTACATCCTCTTCAGATATTGCGTGGGTAGGACAGACGGCAACACAATACTTACAATCTGTGCAAATACTTTTATCTGTTTCAGGTGATATTCCTTGTGAACCCATTCCCTCTTTATAGGGGAAATTACCCGGCACTTTTATCGCCGTAATTTTGTCAGTTGTTAGTCTCTTTGCTACTTCTGCACCAAACTGTTCAGCTTTGAGTAAATCAGCTGCATCAGGTCGTGCTGTAGCAATTGGATATTCAGCAGTAGAGAATGAGTGTTCAGCAATAAATGCTCCGGCAGCGACTGGTTTAAAGCCACATTTCACAGCAATATCATTTAGTTCTAATAAAGCATCACCATAGCCGCGATTACCATAAACTGCAACAAGCACGGCAGGAACACCATTAGCTGAAAGTTTCTGAAGCCTTTCTACTGCAACAAGAGGAACTCTGCCGGCATAGACAGGGACTCCAATCAGCACTAGATCTGCTACTACTTCTCTGTTCTTGGTAGGGGTTGTTGTAGGAAGGGTAAGATCAATTAACCCTGTCGGTTGAGGGCTCATTCCAAAAGTAATAGCTTCCAACAAATTTCGTGTACCATGAGTTGGTGAAAAACAGATTAGTTTTACGCTTTGAAAAGTCTGTTCAAACATTAATACTCCTCTAATATAATTATTTATTTACATTTTATTTAGTCTAACTGCACATTAAAATAGTGAAGTAATTCAAGTCAAGAAAGATTTATGAGATTTACCCTGATTTGCTGTAGGGATGCAATATTTTGTGTCTAATTCATTCAACATAAAACCACACCCCGCCGAAAATTCGGCACCCCTCTGTTTTATTCATCGGCTCTCCCCTAGCGGGTCGAACTTTTTTCAGATATATTCTATAGGAGTGTCTGCGAGCACTCCCTTTTATATTATCATCACTCCGTGATTTAAGAGATCTCGTTGCCAACGATAGTCGATTAAACAATTAAACAAATCAATGATTCAACATTAATTATTAATTACTCACTATCATAAGAAAAATAAAAGGGGTCATGGCATACTATTTCAATCATTATCCGATCTGGATCTTCAAAAAGAACACAATAATAACCACGCCGGTAGCCTAGTTCTATTTTCCCTTCGCCTAAAGGTTTTATATTGAGCGAAAGAAGGTGCTTTTCCATTTCATCAACACATTTATTAGTGGGAACAGAGATAGCAAAATGACCAAGACCTCTTGCTTTTCTATGATATTTTAGATCCTGAAACCTCTCTTCTGTAGAAGAAAGAGCAATAACAAAATCTTTGCCATTAGTCAAGCGGGCAAACTCTCCATTTTCTTTATCTGCAAGTCTAAATCCTAACGGAGATAAAGTTTTCAGATAGAATTCTAGAGATGTTTCTAAATCTAAAACATTTAATTCAATATGGCTGAAAGTACAGGTCTCTTCAATTTCTTTTGGGGACATGAATTTCTCCTTTTTATTGTTTAGCAAGTTCTTGCTTGAAAGAACTAAGTAACAAAAAGTCATTACTTTTATTTGAAGAATGTGTAAGAAGCTTACATTCGTCTATAGATGTTAAATTAGAATTCAAGATAGTTATTAGCTTTTCTTTTAATTCAAGATTTGATTTAATAATATTTGACACATGACGGGCTAAAATAATTGCTCCGGCAATTTGATAATCATAACCTTCACTAGTAAGCAAATCGCTGTTTTCTTCAAACAAATATGAGGAATCAAAATCGTTATAATTATTCAGAATAAATAACAAATCTTCAGCATCTTTATTTGTCTCAAGATTTCTTTCAGACCAGGCAATGAGTTTCAGAATAACTAATCCTGGTAAAGAAGCTATTCTAAATTGTTTACCATTTTCAAGAGAAAACATTAAGGCTGAATCATAAACTTCATGGAACCCCATAACATTCATAATTCTATCAAAATCTGGTGGCCAGCTTATTGTTGAATTGGCTTCTACTTTACCAATTGGAATTACATCAATAATGAAATTAGAAGAAAATAATCTCTGTGTATTCTTGACTCTTTGAAAACCAATCTCTGTTATTGCAACAAGTATGTTTTGATAATGCTCCCAGGATTCGACAATAACTGCAAGGTCATAATCAATTGTTTTTCGCTGGTTACTTGTGTAATTATACACATCCCTAAGCACAATATCTCTAGCCATAGCTCCAATCAGTAACATATTGGTTTCATAGTTTGAAGTAATATCAATTAAAGATTCAATTAGTTCTAATTCTTGGGGATGATTGCTAGACATGGTTTTATATATCATATTTCTCTCTCAACCTAGTTGCCTCAGTAACTGCTCTTGAATCATTTGAATTAATCAAGTCTGTATAGATTAAGAAAAATGGGACAAGTTTGCCATTTAAATAATGGTCTTTTGGGGATTGGGATTTTTCTATTTCAGCTATATTCCAGAACATTTCTAAGATTTCTATTTCTCCGTTTGGGTCCGGTTTTAAATATAATTGTTTTATAACATCTAAAACATTATCTTTGGTGTAAATAGATAAAAACTTTGACTGGAAATAGTTGTCTAACATTTCTGCTGAAACCTCATTTCCTATAAACGTTTGAGGTAAATTATCTAGCCTATCAATTAGCTCACTATTAGTAAAACCCTTAGTAAAAGAGTATTTCCCAACAACTAATTTATTGCGCATATTTCTTGCATAATTTACTACCCAGATTTCAAGGAGCTTTTTGGGCTGGATTACTTCCTTTTCATCGTCGAGAATTGCAAGGGATTGAAGCTGTTTAATTGTTTTTGTTATTGTGCCTAATGATACTTCTGCAACAGTTTTAATATATCTGTAATTATTCTGACAGAATTTTTTATTATGTAATAGATGAAAGATAATCTTTAGCCCTGAACTATAGAAAGATAATCTATTCTTGTCCATGGAATTTCCCTTATTTATAATTTTCTTGCCAGTAAAGTTTATTAGGAAATTATCTCTTTCAATCAACATGTTTCCAGCTAAATCAATATAGTTCAATCTATTCTCAACCATACTGTTATGTAATGATGGCGAAATATAATTGCTAAAAATAATTGTATCATAGCTATCAAGACTATTCTTTAAGCTAAGTATCTGAAAATTGCTCGATATACTCTTCCTTATCACAGTCTTGAAATAATAGGTATTGAAGCCATACTCAATGTATATTTCTGAAAAAGATTTATCAGTAGGCTTAATTTTAAACCTATCGCCTAAAGTCTTATTTGCACCCTCAACACATAATGTAATTAATGTTTTCTCATCATATATCATAATTCAACCTTCTTTTATAAAATGAACACAAGCCATATACTGAACAAATAGATAATTTTATCATATAGTGTCAAGTAATAAGAAATAATTATTCCTTTGATTATCTTATGTTTAGGCAATAATTAATTATTCTTTCGTGCTTTATTAATCCAACAACACTCATCATGTTCATTATTTTAGCGTGTTCATTTAAATTGAACAGCGAATAAAAGTGAACAAGAAAGTTGGTTTATCCTGTGATATTAACAAAGAATTGATTACTAATATTGCAAATTAAGCAAATTATAATCTCCTTACAAGTGCTTTGAAGTATTCAGGAATCCCTGTCTCAAAGGTCATTTCTTCTTTTGTATGGGGATGCAAGATAGTTAAAGAACCTGCATGCAACATAAGCCTTTTAATTCCCGGGTCTTTTTGTCCATAGGCTTTATCTCCTGCTACAGGAAAGCCGCCTTCTGCACAATGAACCCTGATTTGATTCTTCCTGCCGGTAAAGAGATCTATTTCCAGCAGACTATATTTATTGCATTCTTGCAGAACTTTATAACCGGTCTTTGCCAATTTACCCTTAGTGGGATCATTAACAGAATAAACTTTATGGGCACTATTTTCAACAAGATATGAACTGATTACCCCCTCTTTTTCTGGTAATGTCCCGCAAACTACAGCATAGTACTTTTTGGTAAAGTCATGCCACTCAGCTTGCAGAAAACGCTTAGCCTCTTCATTCTTGGCAAAAACCAAAACACCTGAAGTGTCTCTATCCAGACGATGTACAATGAACACCTGATTTTTTGATTTCTGATTCCCTTTTCTCACATAAGAATTTAACCGGAAATAAGCTGTATTATCTCTGACTTTGTCAGTACTTACTGTTAGAAGTCCACACTCTTTATCCACGACCAGAATATCCCGATCTTCATAGAGAATGGAAAGTCCACGCGGTTGATATTTTGCCGGTGGTTTTTTAAAGCTATTAGAACTTTTCTGCATATTGCTCCTTTTTTTATTAACTGTGATGAGATGACATATTCTGTCAAGTACCAAATTGCTAATTAAAACAGTTAAATTGCTAAACATAGTTATTGACAAATAATCTGAAACTTGAGATAGTGAGAAAAATATAAGGTTTAGAAGGCAAATGGCAAATATCAAGCAAATTGAACAAGAGATTAAAAAGCTGAAAGCAGAGATAGAACAACATAATAAGCTGTATTATCACGATAATGATCCTGAGATAACTGATTTTGAATATGACACTTTAGTCATCAGGTTTAAGGAGCTATTGGAGCAATATCCTCAGTTTGTAGAAGAGGGCGAAATTCTTGCCAAAGTAGGTACAGATCTGCTGCAAGATGGGGAAACTATTCCTCATAAAGAGAGAATGTACAGCTTGGCTAATGCCTATTCTTTAGAGGAAGTTGTCTCTTTTTTCCGGAAAATATTCATCACTTATCCTGCTGATAGTTTTGATGTTGTTGCAGAGCAGAAGATTGACGGGTTCAGTATAAACCTCTTTTATGATAAGGGAAAGTTGCAATATGCAACTACTCGTGGCGACGGTTTTAAGGGCGATATAATCACTTCTAATGCTAAGACTATTGCTGATATTCCACACCGAATTCTTTATCAGAAAAGCCTAGAAGTAAGAGGAGAAGTCTATCTTTCCTTGCCTGAGTTCATGAGAATTAATCAGGAGCGGGAAGAGGAGAACAAAAAGCTCTTTGCTAATCCGCGAAATGCCGCAGCCGGTACAATTAAGCTCAAAGATAAAGCTGAAGTAAAGAAGCGTAAACTAGCCTCTTTTATTTATTCCTTGGGTTCTCATTCTGCTGATTTGGATCTTAATCAAGCTGAGCTATTAGAGTTTTTTAAACAACAAGGTTTCTCGGTAAATCCCCATTATAAGAGAGTCTCATCAGAAGCCGAAGTTATGGAGTATTGCAATTATTGGGATAAAGAACGCTCAAATTTAGAGTATGAGATTGATGGAATAGTCTTGAAACTTAATAAGCAAGAGCTTCAGCAACAACTTGGCTTTACGGTTAAATCTCCTAAGTGGGCAATAGCTTATAAATTCAAAGCAGAAGAGCGTGAGACAACTCTTAAAGATGTTCAATTTCAGGTGGGTAGAACAGGGGCAGTAACGCCGCGTGCTATTCTCGAACCTGTCTATCTTGCCGGCACAACAGTCAGCCACGCCACTCTTCACAATGCTGATGAATTAGAAAGATTAGATATTCACTTCAATGATACAGTCAGGGTTATTAAATCTGGCGAGATAATCCCCAAGATTCTTAGTGTAAACAAAGATAAAAGATTACCAAATGCTCAGAAAGTTGTCTTCCCAACTCACTGTCCTGTTTGTGATAGTGAACTGGAAAGAGTGCCGGAAGAGGTAATTGCCTATTGTATTAATATCTCGTGTCCTGCTAAAATCCAGAAGAGTATAGAGCACTTTGCTTCGCGGGATACAATGGAGATTGAAGGATTAGGTGAAGCTGTAGTTAGTTTGTTAATAGATAAAGGCTTAGTTGCTACTATTGCCGATATTTATAGATTAGATTATGAGCAGATTATTAATTGGGAAGGCTTTGGTGCCAAATCAGTGGAGAACCTTAAAATCGCTATTGAGAAGTCTAAAACTCAGAACTTAGATAAGCTAATCTTTGCTTTGGGGATTAGGTTTGTCGGTTCTAAAATAGCTTCGGTTCTAGCTGAGCATTTCCAAAGTATTGATAAATTACAACAAGCAGATAGTGTTGAGTTGGAAGCGATTCCGGAGATTGGCGAAAAGATTGCCGGTTCTGTTTATGACTTCTTTCACGAACCTAAGAATATTGATCTGCTAGATGAATTAAGAGAGTTAGGCTTGAACTTCAGCTATGCTAATCCGCAATCAGAATCAGCTCTGTTAGAGAATAAAAGCTTTTTGGTAACAGGAACTTTAGAGAATTACAGCAGAAAAGAGATGCAAGAGCTGATTAAAGCCAACGGTGGGAAACTTCTTTCTGGTGTGAGCAAAAACTTGGATTATTTAATAATAGGTGCAAATCCCGGTTCCAAGCTTGACAAAGCACAACAATTGAAAAGTGTGGCTATATTAACAGAAAATGAATTTTTAGGAATGATAAAATAGATGATAGTTATTGAACACTTCGCAAATTACCTGAGACTCTTTAATGATAAATTAATGCAGATACCTCATATCTCCGGCTACCTTAATGAGTTGCTGGCAGGCATCGTAATTGCTTTTATTATCGTGATGTACTACCGCTCCAAGATATTACAAAAATACTTAATGCGCGAGCTGATAGCACCGTTTTTTATTACGCTGGCAACTATAACTTTCGTGCTTCTCTTAGATGAGATAATAAACCTACTTAACCTCATAATTGAGAAGAATTTAGATTTCCCTACCATTGTTAATATCTTCGGCTTAGCACTTCCCTTCCTCTTAGCACTTTCTATCCCTATGTCTGTGCTTATGTCAACCATCTTAGCCTTTGGCAGATTAAGTGTTGATAGAGAGATTATCGCAATTAAGTCGGGCGGCATTAATATCTTTAAGTTGGTAAGACCTATCTATGTTTTAGCCTTAATTTTATCACTCTTTATGATCTACTTTAATAATAGAATCTTGCCCGAAACTAACCACAAATTCAGTAATCTGAGAATGCAAGTTTCCATGCAGAAACCCATGAAAATCATAACTCCCGGTGAGTATATCGACTTTGGTAAATATACCGTGATCGTCAATGAGACAACAGAAGAGGAGATGAAGGGGATACTCATTTATGACCGGAGTAGCACGCAATATCCCAAAACTATTGTCGCCAAACGCGGAGTTCTGATTCCGGTTGACACAGGCAATAGTTTAAAGGCAATTCTTTATGAAGGGGAGATGCATGAAAGAGATGTTAAAGATGGTTCTAAATATACTTTAACAACCTTCCAAGAGTTTACGCTTAATATTTTTGGACTTAATGAGCAGATAGAAATGGGAGAAAGAGAACATAGAACAGATAGAGAGATGAGCTCAGAACAGCTTGTTTCTGCCATAAATAAGGATAAAGATAGCATTGTTCGCTATGCTGAACATAATGAGAGGATACAAAAAGATATTTTGAAGTTACAAGAAGAGCTGAAAACTAATCCTGATGATAGAATTCTTGCCCAGAGAATAAGTGCCAATAAGAATAAAATTAATGTGAATAATCAGGAGACAGACTATTCTGAAGAAAGAATTAGAAGTTTCAAAGTAGAATATCACAAGAAATACGCACTTGCTTTTGCCTGTTTAGTCTTTGCTTTGATGGGGATTCCTATCGGCATCATGACTAAAAGTAGTGGCATTGGGGCATCTTTCTCTGTCAGCTCCCTCATATTTCTCATCTATTATGTTTCCCTGATTGGAGGCGAAAGAATGGCAGACAAAGGTATGATAGCCCCGTGGTTATCAATGTGGATTTCCAATATAGTCTTTCTTATAGTAGCCGTAATCTTAACTTACACTGCCAAATTTGAGAGGTCCTTCTTAGATTTTAGTCAGATGAACATCAAACAGCTTTTTCAGAGGAAGAAGAAATGAGAACACTCGATAAGTATTTGGTAAAAGAGTTTTTGCGCACTTTTGTGGTTATGTTCTTAGCTTCATCAGTTCTCTTTATCGTAATTGATATAATTGACCAACTATCCAAAATGCTAAGATATGGAGCAACTTTAGAACAAGCTGCTCTCTATTATATTCTAAGATTACCTTATTTGCTCACTCTTACTTCGCCGGTGATTATGCTTTTAACAGGTCTCTTCTTGATGAATACCTTGGCGAAATACAATGAATCAATAGCTGTGAGAGCTGCCGGAATAAGCATCAAGAGAATGCTTTTACCCCTTATTATAATAGGCTTTGTGGTGAGTATTGCCATTGGTTGGTTTGGAGATTATGTCTTGCCTAAAGCAGAAGAAAGACGCGAGCATCTTTACCAAGTAGAGATTAAAAAGGGACAAGCCAGAGATAGAATGCTCCGAACTAAGATTTTCTTTCAGGAAGGCTCTGATATCCAGAATTATGTAGCCTTTTTCAATGGGCACAGCAATGAGATGAAAGTAATAGACAAAACTATTGTGGCTCCTGACTTCTCTTCTATACTCTATAAAAGTGAGGCTGCAAGTGCTGTTTGGGATGAAGGAGAATGGAAATACAACCAGCTTTATCAACGCAAATTTGACAAAGGAAAATTAGTTGATTACCAACAAGATAAAGAGTTTGTAGGCGAAGTAATGAATGTTACTCCGTTAGAATTTATTCGCTCTGGGAAACCTACTTTATCTATGAACTATCGCGAGCTTAGTCAATATATTGCCCGACTTAAAAAGCTTAATGACAACTACTCCCACGAGTTAGTTGATCTCTATATGAAAATATCTTTTCCGTTAGCTAATTTAATCATTCTTTTCTTCTCTTTTCCTATCGTAACCAGCTCTACCAGAAGCAAAAACCGGGGCTATGTCTTCATGCTCGGACTAGCTGTCTGTTTTACCTTCTTAATTACCGTAGAGATATCAAGAAGTCTTGGTTATAGTGAGGTTCTTCCTCCATTAATTGCCGCCTGGGCACCTAATATTATTTTTGGTGTAGTTGGACTTTTCTTCCTCTACAAAGCAGAGGTTTAAAATGCGGATAATCGTTAAGAAATTTGGTGGGTCATCTGTTGCCGGCACTGATCAAATGCGTAACATTGCTATTCGCCTTAATCAGGAGATGGAGCCGGATTGTCGCTATGTTATAGTAGTTTCTGCTATGGGCGATACTACTGATAAATTAACTCAAATGGCTCAAGAACTAAGCAAGAAACCTTGCAAACGTGAATTAGATATGCTACTTACCGCAGGCGAAAGAATCAGCATGTCTTTGCTTTCTATTGCCCTGCAAGAGCATGGGATAGGGTCTATTTCTTTTACCGGATCGCAGTCTGGGATTATCACAGATTCTCATCATGGAAATGCCCGGATAATTGATGTTACTGCTTTTAGAATCAGGGAAGAGTTGGTTAGCCATAAAGTTGTCATCGTAGCAGGCTTTCAAGGGGTAAGCAGGGAGAAAGAAGTTACCACTTTGGGCAGAGGTGGTTCAGATACTTCTGCTGTCGCCTTAGCTGCTTATTTGAATGCAGAGAAATGTGAGATATTCACAGATGTGGACGGCATCTACAGTGCTGATCCACGGATTGTAAAATCTTCAGTAAAGCTAACAGAGATAGATTATGAGACAGTCTTAGAAATGGCTTATGGCGGGGCTAAAGTGATTCATCCCCGTGCTATAGAGTTTGCCAAAAAGTATGATATCCCACTTGAAATTAAATCATCTTTTACTTTTAATCCAGGAACATTTATTATAAAGGAAACACTACTTATGAAAGAGAAAATGGTTACCTCCCTCTCCCAAAAGACAGATCTCTACAGGTTTGTGATTGAAGGAGATGCACTAAAGTTATTAAATGCAATTAATAAAGCTAATATTGAGATATTTGACTTTTCAATTAACGAAAATCTTATACTTATTGTAGAAAAAGAGTATTATGATGATACTCTTGCTTCTCTTAAATCATACCAAGTTTCAGAAGTATGTGAGGTGCAGTCAATATCGATAATCGGACATCGCGTTATCAATGATATTGGCTTTTTAATGCAACTTATCAAAGATGTTAAGTCTGCTAAGACAGAGATTAAGGATGTTAAGAAAAACGCTGTCGGGATCACCTTGATTATTGCCAGCTCAGAAGTAGATGAATTACTTAATAAATTACATAAAAACTATATAAATTAACGGAGAGAATTAATGAATAAATATATTGTTACCAGTGCTTTACCTTATGCTAATGGTAAATTACATATAGGGCATGTGGCAGGAGCTTACCTGCCTGCAGATATTTTCGTACGCTATTTAAAGCTCAAACAAGAAGATGTTATCTACATTTGTGGAGCAGATGAGCATGGAGCTCCTATCTCAATTAAAGCTGAGAAAGAAGGTGTTACCCCGCAAGTAATAGTAGCTCGTTATCATAAATCAATAAAAGAGAGTTTTGACGGTTTAAATATAGAGTTTGACAACTTCTCAGGTACTTCCAGAGAAGCTCATTATAAGCTCTCACAAAAGTTCTTCACAGAATTATTGGAGAATGGTTATGTCAGCAATAAGATTACTCAACAGTTCTATGATGAACAAGAATCACGCTTCTTGCCTGATAGGTATGTAGAAGGAACTTGCCCTCATTGTGGAGCTGATGGTGCGCGCGGGGATCAATGTGATGCTTGCGGTAAACTCATAGATTCCATTACCTTAATTAACCCCATAAGTAAGGTTTCCGGCTCTACTCCTGTGATTAGAGATACCCAACAATGGTACTTGGACTTGCCTAAGTTTGTTGACCAACTTAAAGAGTGGTTGGAGACTAAAACCTATTGGAAAGAGAATGTCCGCAACTTTATCATGAGCTGGCTTAATGATGGACTTATCGAGAGAGCAATTACGCGTGATATAAATTGGGGCGTGCCTGTGCCACTTAAAGAAGCTGCCGGAAAAGTGCTGTATGTCTGGTTTGACGCACCTATCGGCTATATCTCTTCCACTGTTGAATGGGCTAAAAATATCGGTAAACCTGAACTCTGGAAAGATTATTGGCTAAATCAAGAGACTAAACTTATTCATTTTATAGGTAAAGATAATATTCCTTTTCATGCTATTATGTGGCCCACTTTTGTTATGGGTCAGAATGAGAAGTATGTTCTCCCACATGATATTCCGGCTAATGAATACCTTAATTTAGAAGGGGATAAAATCTCCACCAGTCGTAATTGGGCAATCTGGGTGGATGAGTTCTTACAACACTTTGACGGAGAATATCTTCGCTATGTTCTGGCTGTGAATGCACCGGAAAAGCAGGATACAGATTTCTTATGGAAAGACTTCCAAAACAAGATAAATACAGAACTTAATAATGTTTTGGGTAATCTAGGAAATAGAGTTTTCACCTTCGCTCAGAAGCATTTTGAAGGGGTGGTAGAGAAACCTAAGCAACTAAATGAAGCTTCTCAATCTGCTTTAGAGCAAGTGGCTAAGCTAGTCACAGAAGTCGATAATTGCTACCAAACTTACCAAGTACGCAAAGCTGTTAAAACTATTATGGATATCGCCAGAATCGGCAACCGCTACTTTGATGAAAGAGAACCCTGGAAAGCTATTAAAACTGATAAAGAATCAGTGCAAGAGACCATCTATGTTTGTTCCGAGATTCTCAGACAAATCTCAATCGTGATGACTCCTATTCTACCTAATTTCATGAAACAACTTAGAGAAATTATGGGGCTTACACAGAAACCAACCTGGGCTGAGTTAGAACCAACTTCAACAACCTATCCCCTACGCCTAACAGAGGTTAGACAAATATTTCATAAAGTAGAAGATGCTCAAGTTGAACAGCAAATAGCACTTCTCAAGCAGAATGCTAAGGCTAATCTTGTAGAAGAGAAAGCTAAGTTTAAAGAGATTAAGCCTGAAATAGAATTCGATGACTTTCTTAAGTTAGATTTAAGAATTGCTAAGATTCTAACTGCTGAAAAAGTCAAAAAGACTGATAAGCTTCTGCTCATTACTGCTGATATTGGCGGTAAAACAGTAGAACTTATTGCCGGACTGGCTCAAGCTTATACTCCGGAAGATATTGTAGGCAAGAAAGTGGTGATGTTGCTTAATCTTAAACCAAGAAAGATTAAAGGGGTTTTATCGCAAGGCATGATTCTGGCTGCTGATGATGGGACAAACCTTTCTGTTTTGTTGGCGGATAAAGATGTTAAGACAGGCGCGGAAATAGGGTAACAAATAGCAATTAGCAATTGAAGAAATTGTAGGGGCGAATCATTATTCGCCCTCCTTTCACAGGAATTTACATGAGTTAAAACGAATTTCACGAATTAGCAGACTTCTCAAAGTTCCATTTAGGGGACTTAGGGGCTTCTTAATTCCCCTCTTCATTTGCATGGCAAATTTCCGGAGAGGGGTGGCAGTGAAACTAACGGGGTGTGTCTTAAATTAAGGAGATACAAAATGTTGTTGTGTCTCTACATAATTACGAAGGGGATTTCCAATAACGAGGGTAACCACAAGGGATTACCCCTACTGTGCCAGATTAAACTTCTAAAATGGCTACAAGCCTCCTAAATCCCAACGGGATGTCATATATCAGCAAGGGGTGCAAACCCCTTGTAAGCCGTAAAAATGATACTAGCCCTGAAGGGGCGATATAGATTATAGTTAATAGTTTTACTGTATTTTATGATCTTTTTTTAAATTAAATTTAGCCTTTAAAAACACTAAATAATAAAAAATGGAAGGAATAATGAACACAAAAAAACTCTATAAGTTCATCTCTAGTAATGAAAAAGCACTAACAAGTATTGTGGCAGGAAACATTAAGTTTACTACAATAGACAACTTAAATGACCCTACTGATTTATTTCCAAGATTTGACCTCCACAATGTTCAACAATCGTTAATAAGGCTGCGTAAAGATGGTTTTACAAACAATGATCTTGTGTTACTAAAACAACAAGAAGAATTATTTAATCAGCTTGCTAAAAATCATAATATTATAGGTGCACCTGAATCGATACAAGAAGCAAATTGTATCATTAAGTCATCAGTTTATAACAACACTGATTATCTCAGAGAAGCATTCGAAATGACTGTTAGCATTATGAAAGAAAAATGTGGACTGTTTTGTCTTACCGAAAGAAATACTTGCTTACCTATGTGGGCTCATTATGCAGAAAATGCTAAAGGATTTGTGATAGAGTTCACTGGGTTAAAAGAGCAGTTTAACAACACAACAACAGGAGTGTTAGATTTATTGCTCCCTGTTAATTATGAGACAATTCATAAAGGTGTTACTTTTGAAACCGATAGCTATAAGACTGTATTTACTGAAAAAAACATAGACTGGGGATATGAAAAAGAATGGAGAGTGGCAACTAAGCTGAGCAATTGTACAGAAGACAAACCAAATCATCTTATGAAAATAGACAAAAAGATGATATCTAAGGTTATCTTTGGTTGGAAAGTTAATCCGAGAGATGTAAAAAGGATATCTCAAGAAATTAGAGATTTAAACAGTACAGTTCGTTGTGTTGTTGCTGAAATAAGAAATGGAGAAATATACATTCCTGAATAGGCTTAATGTCAATCACAAGTAGGGGCGTTGCTATACGCCCCTCTTCCCCAACAGACTTCTTGACAGCATTTACTTTATAGCGTTAAATGTCATATATCACTAAACAGAGGCTTAAATGATTAAAAAACATTGCTTTACCCTGGTTCTACTTTCTCTTTTTTCTCTCTTATCAGCTTACATGACACTAGGAAATGAAGTGTTTCTTAAAGTATTAGTGAAGCTTGATAACTCAATAACACTAAACTGTGATGGACTGATATTTATTAATGGGAAGGAGTATCAGGGCGATAAGATCAAGATTAATTCGCTTAAGAGTGGTAAGGTAACAGTTGAGATAAACCGTGAAAGATTAACCGAAGAGGCTCATAAATTTGAGATTTCTGTTACGGGTAATTTCTCACTTGAGGGTAATACCAAACAAGAGTTTTCCGGTGATCTGCATATTCGAGAGTATAATGATAAGATAGCCGTTATGAATCTGATGAATTTAGAATCTTACACGCGTTATGTTGTGGTAAGCGAAATAGGAGCAGGTGCGCCGTTAGAAGCATTAAAATCTCAAGCCGTAATTGCTCGCACCTATGCTATTTATATGTCAATGCAGAACAGTAACTACCCCTGGGATTTACGCGCAGATACCTATTCACAAGTCTTTAATACCAAAAAGAAGATACCTATTAATATCATAGAAGCGACTAACGCAACAGCATATATGGTAATAACTTATAAGAATAAAGTAGCTTTTACCCCCTTTAGTAGTTACACTGGTGGTTATCTGGCAAATGTGGAAGATGTTTGGGGCGGGAAAGGGTTTCCCTATTTAATTGATAAGCCGGATGTTAAGTATCTGGAAGACAAGAAAATGAGCAATTACAGTAATGTTGAAAGTTGGATAAAATACAACCCAGCTTCAGCTTACAAAGATTATGACAAACTGCCCAACTGGATTAAAGATAGTTATCATTGGGAAAAGAGTGTCTCTTTGACAACCATAGAATCTAAAGGAAAATTAGCAAAAGTCTATTCAGCCAAAGTATCATCACGTGATAAATCAGGGAGAATTAGTAAACTTTCAATAAACACAGCTTCCGGAGTAGTTAACATCACTTCTCAAGATAAAATAAGATCTATTTTAGGCGGAATCCCGTCAACTTTAGCAATTATTAAAACAAAAGGTAATTCTCTGCTGATTGAAGGCAAGGGGTATGGTCATGGAGTAGGGTTTTGTCAATCAGGTGGCTACTTAAAGTCTTATGCAGGTTGGGATTACCAAAAGATTATTAAGTTCTACTATCCCGGTTGTGAGATTAATAATTCCTATTTCTTTGATACTATTGAGCAAGATGGCTTAGATGCTTTGTTTAAATAAAGTAGTAGGTTAGAAGAATATCACCTTCGTAAAGTTCTGTAGAAAAAAGATTTAATTTCTTCTTATTTTCTATATTTTCAACTCCGATATCTTGAAAAGCACATTTATTTCCACCAATTAAACTCGGAGCAATGAAGTAGTAGAGCTTATCGACTAAGTTCTCTTTTACAAAAGAAGAGACTAACTGCGGACCTGCTTCTACCATCACAACAGCGATATTATCTTGTCTGAGCTCATGGAGAATATCTTTTAAGACAAACTTATTTTCCTGACTTTTAGCACTACGAACTTCCAGATTATAATCACGAAGTTGCTTAACTTTAGCAGTGAGCAGATATTTTTCTTGAGTATAGAGAATAGTTTTAATTTCAGAAGCTGATTTTACTAACTTCTTATCCAGCTCTATTTCTAAATCGTAATCCAGAACAACTCGAAGGGGATCTCTATTCTCATATCCGGAAAGCCTGACATTCAGCATGGCATCATCATGATTTACTGTTCTCACGCCAGTGATTATAGCATCTGCTTCAGCTCGTAATTGATGAACTTTCTCGCGGGATTTAGCATTGGTGATCCATTTAGAATTACCATGTAGGTCTGCTATTTTTCCATCGATAGAGACTGCACTTTTCACAAAAACAAAAGGTCGCTGCTTAGTAATATAAGTTAAATAATATTCTAATTGTCTGGTTATTTCTGTTAGCAGGAGGTTGTAAGTTACCTTTATCCCGGCTTCTTCCAGCATAGCAATTCCCTTACCGGCTACATGTGGATTTGGATCTTTAATCCCGATAAATACTTCTTTTATACCGGCTTTAATGATAGCTTCAGCACAAGGAGGAGTTTTGCCATAATGAGAACAAGGTTCTAAGGTTACATAAAGGTCTGCACCTCTTGCCTGTTCGCCTGCTTTTTTTAGTGCCTGAACCTCTGCGTGATCTCTGCCCCAAGGCTGAGTAAATCCTTCGCCTACGACTTTATCATCCCTGACAATTACACAGCCAACAAAGGGATTAGGTGAGCATTTACCTCTTCCCTGTTCAGCAATTTGCATAGCCCGGCGTAAATATTTTAGTTCCATGCTTAGCTATTCATCTTGTTCTTTAAGCTGTTTTTTCACTATATCATAATTCATTTGAGCAATATCATACTCCGGATTGAATTCAATACACTTTTCTAAATAACCCAAAGCCTCATCCCACTCTTTATTATAAATGTGCAAAATAGCCAGATTATTGAGCGATTTTACTTCTTGAGGGTTAAGCTCCAATACCTGATGATAAATCTCTTTAGCTGCTTCATTATCTTTTTCAACTTGTTTAATAAAGCCAAGATTGTAAAGAGGTTCAGCAAAAGTAGGATCTAAAATATAGGAGATTTCAAAGTGTTTACGTGCTTCGTTAACATTACCTGAAAGTGAATGATACAAGCCCCAATAATATTCTATATCAGAAGAATCGGGATAGAGATTAGCAAATCTATAGCAAAGGTCAAAAACTTCATCTAACTCATTCTTACTCAAGAGAGAAGCAATATGTTTTATTGCAGTATCTTCACCATAAAAGAGCTGTGGATCGCCGATAATTCTACTTTTAAGCTTCCACACATCGCCAACTTGAATCACATTCAAGGTTATCTCGGCACCTTTATTTACATCAAAATGCACCAACGCTTCTTTAGATTCTTTATTGAGAGATGAACTGATGAGAGAGTAGCTTTTAATCTTTTTGAATAGCTTTATCTTCTGATTTCTTTTGATAAATTTAGCTTTATTCTCCGGAATCAGAAGCTGTTCCGGATGATAATAGTGTTCAGTATAAGCTTCCCAATCTTGTTCAAGATGAATATCCATGATAGTTTGAGCAAACTCTTCAAAGTTGTTAATTGAGGGTAGAGCGATAGGCTTAAGTTTGAGCTTAGCCCTAATCTTATTAATAGGCAAGGTGTTTAGTATTTGTATGTTAGAGAAATACTTTTCTAAAGCCTTCTTGCCCTCTTCTGAACCGGAAAGTTCCATAGGGGAGTGAGTTCCAATTTCAGGATGAATCTTCATACTCCAAACATCAAACAACCGCATTACCAAGTCGTTAGCTTCTGCCAGAGAATCTGCTTTAATGTTATAAGCTAAAGATTCTGAAGGAGGGAAATAGTATTCACAAGAACTAGGACATTTCATATCATATCTTAAGCCGTTGCAACATCTCCAGCCAATCCTCTTACCACTCCGCGGACATTCTCTAACAACTCTCTCTTCTTTACAAATCTTACATCTATTTTTACTAAAAAGTGTCAATCTAACTCCTCTAACATTGGGGGCATAACTCTTTTAAAAGCGGACTTCCTGTATAGCTTTTCAACTAATTTTATCTCTTCAGCAGTGATATTATTTGCCAGCATCTCAGCCTTGGTTAGCTTAAGCTCGAACATCTGATAGAGAACCTCATCTAAGTTTTGATAGCAGATCCCCATCTCCTGTTCGTCTGTTTGGTCAGACCACAAATCTGCAGTCGGGCATTTATCAATCACAACTTCCGGTATTCCCAAGATTCTTGACATCTCCCAAACTTCTGTTTTATAGAGATGACCTAAGGGTTCGAAAGCACATGCATTATCGCCATATTGGGTAAAATAACCTGTTAACACCTCAGATAAGTTTCCTGTTCCCACAACTAATCCACCATATTTAGCAGAGAAATCATAAAGGACTATCATTCTCATGCGTGCCATGAAGTTGCCTCTTCTAAGGGAATTGGCATCTTGTTCATTGGTAGAGAAATAAGCATCAACCATAGGGGTAATATCAACTTTATAATGCTTGATGTCCAACCATTCAGCTACTGTTAAAGCATCATTATAGCTGTCATCAGAGCTATCCTTGTAGGGAAGCATGACTGCAATGACATTCTCCTTGCCGACTGCTTTCACTGCTAGGGCTGCAGACAAGGCAGAATCTATTCCACCGGATAAACCAATGATTAGCTTTTTTAATCCGGTTGGTAATAATAATGTTTGAATATAAGCGGTAATTCGTTCTATCTCGAGATTTAAATCTATTTTTCTCATTACTTTCTCCTATAAAAAAAAGATGTTCTACCTCTTGAAAGAAGAAATAAAACATCTTTAATTATAATTTATCGTACTTGAATTACTTCTTTTACTTCTGGTATTTCGTCTTTAAGAACTCTTTCAATACCGGCTTTTAAAGTCAATGTAGCCATTGGGCAATTACCGCAAGCACCTGTTAATTTAACTTCAACAACATTGTCTTCACGAACATTAATTAATTCACAATCTCCACCATCAGCCTGTAAGGAAGGTCTTACCATATCAAGAACTTCTTGAACTCGTTTTCTATCTAACATAGTTCCTCCATTTATTTATTTATATTCTTATTATTAAATATAGTCAATACCAAGTATTAGACAACCTTTTTTTAGTCAATGAATATCTAAAGGGGGATATTGGGGTGAGTAAAGAAGATTATTGAAATTTAAGGGACTCTCTAATTTTCCTCAGAGAATTCTTATTCATCTTTAGTGGATATCCGGTAGCTACTTCGATGAGTTATCGAGAACTGAGCGAGTAATGCTCTATGGTCCCCCTATCGTCATACATAAAAAAGACTCAAATAACTAACTTATTATTACTTATTTAAATGAGAGAGAGGGTATTAAGAGTTATTCCTACTCACCTTTATAATAGCAAAGACCATTACTCCGGCACTGCACATTTGAAAGATGGAAAGCTTATTACCATTAATAACATAATCAAAAACTATGGAAGAGATGGGGAAAAGAAGCTCTGCAATGGTAGAAACAATCGCCTTTACGCGTTTTAACCCATAAGTATAGAGGAAAATTGAACCTACACCGGCAGTCAAAGAGATAATAAAAAAGTAAAGCCAGTTAGTTTTAGTAATAGCTTCAAAATAACCTAGTCTATTAGTTGCGACAACAAATATCCCTACAAATAGAGTGGTAAAAAAGTAGCGGAAATAGGTTACTTCTTTGAAGTTTAGAGTGTTAAGAGATTTCTTGCTAAACACGGTTCCTGCACCAAAGGAGAAAGCAGCTAATAAAGCATAGAGAGAAGCATGGATTAAGTTCTTGTCTTGAGAGAAGTTAGGAAGATGATTTTCAAAGGTTAAAAAATACCCTCCAATTATGGCAACAACTGCCCACAACCAAAACTTCTTGTTAGGTTTTTCTTTAAGAAAGATCATGGCTAAAATAATAGCAAACAGAGGTTGTAGTTTTTGCAAAATCACAATCACTGATAAGTGATCAAAACGAACTAAAAACAGAGCTTTAACTATGGCAATTGTACCTAATGCTCCACCAAAAAGTGATAGTGTCCACAGACTTAACACATCTTTAAATTTGTAATTAAAGAAGTTTTTCCAATATTTAGCCATGAAAGGGGTTAGTAATATTGTGGGAATGGCATGAAGCACAAACACAACAAAAGGGACATCTAAATTAAAGAGCTTGGGGGTTAAGGCAATTCCGTCAAGTCCCCATGCTATCGCGGCAATGGAGATTGCGATGATCCCTAATACTTCCGGTTTAAAGATTTTCATCAGTTTCCTTTGACATTATTTATTATCTAACTTATAGACTTCTAAGTTACACTCTTTTTAACTTTAGTTTTGTGGCAACAAATTCTTTAATCTGCTTCCTTTCCCAGCCCTCTACCCCGATAATGTAAAACACAAGCAGATAGATAATTAAAGAGATGCCGGAGTTAAGCATAATAATCCAAATATTAGCCGGCTTGATTAAGAAATAGAGGGATATGGCAGTAGCTAAATAAGCAATACCTGCGACTTTTGTCTTGATAATAGTAGCTTTTAAAAATGCCCAGACGGAAGTTTCACAGAACCTAACAGCGACAGGAAGATTAAAGGCTACTGCTAAAATGATATTAGGAATGAGGGTTCCCAGAGCTACCCCAATTATCTCTCCATTAGGCGGAAGTGTATAGCCAAAGTAGGCTACTATTACGCCTAGATACTTGATTAAGAAAATACTAAACACCAAGTTGGCTGCACACTCTATCAAGGCTACTACTGTAAGTTTCTTTTGTTCGTTAGCCATGAGCAAAATATAGACAGAGGAGGAACGATAAAAGAGAAGCACATACATAGAGATTAACAAAATCACAGCTACGATAACGCCGGTAAGATCATCTAATTCTAACCAAATCTTGAGAAGTGGTTTGACATAGACCAAGAGAGGTACTAAAAAAAGAGTTGAAATAAAGCCCATTAGTCTTGTGGACTGAGTCATAATTTCAGCCATTTTCTTCTTGTTTCCGGCTGCAAAGAGGGTAGCAGAAACTGGACTTAGGTTATCCAAAAACTGCTTAGAGAATGTTCTAAAAGTCTCGGCAAGTCGTGAGGAGATTTGATAAATGGAAACTAAGGCAACTGAGCCAAAAATAGAGATTACTAACTGGTCAGTCTTGAAGATAATTAAGTTAGTAAAAGTGATAAGGTAGGCATAGAAAGAGAAGCCCATTACGGATTTCAGCATCTTAAGATCGTAATATCTCCACCTAATTTTTAGCTCCGGAATTAATCTATGCGAGATAACGCCCATCAAGATACTGGAGATAAAAGTTGTTGTTATAGCAACTATTGCCATCCAAATCAGAGGTCTATCCAGCTTAAAGAAATAGACGATTAGCAGCATACCGGTGAAGTTAAGAATAGAGACGATAATCTCAACAATGTTTCTTAAGTGAAGTGCTTGTAATCCTCTCAGTATCTCAGTGAAAAAACCTATCGGAAAAACAATAGAAGAGCCGATTCCGAAAACTAGCAACGCCTTTTTATAATAGGCAATATTAGCATCATCAAAGGTAAAGATGTGTTGAATATTAAAAGCCAGGATTACCGAAACTGCCATAATAACGACAGAGACAAAAGTGTAATTGAAAAAGACTGAGCTCACGATTCTGTTGTATTTATCCCAATCTTTGGTAACTACGCTTTCAGAAGTATATTTCTGGATGGAAGCTCCAAAGCCGAAATCTAAAAGCAAAGAATAGCCAAAAATTGACCATAATAATGCCCAAAATCCATAATCTGACCGGCTTAAACCCAAGAACAACACACGAGTCAGGAAGATAGTAATCATCATGCCAATAGCTAATTTTCCATAATTCGAAAGAGTATTCACAATCATTCTCTTTCTTAAATTTAATCTTTTATCTTCCATTTTTAATCTTTACCATTATGTTGCAATTTCATCAGTTCGAAATCTTCTTTATCCACATAAAAATTAAACATAACAGTTCTGCTTTCCTGGTGAGACATGTGGTGGGCAGCTTCGTCATAGATGCTTGTTCTGCCAATACCGCGTGCAAATAATCTATCTCGTGAAATACCATACTTGACTAAGTAATCAGCAACTGCTTTACTTCGATTAAGCGAAAGCTGGATATTATAAATATTTCCACCGCGTACATCGGCTGCCCCCAAAATATCTACATAAATCTCCGGATTCTGTCTGAGTAAAATTGCCAGCTCTCTTAACTTTGGAGCTTCAGAAGCTGCAATGTCGAACTTATCAAACTCATAATAGACGATTGGTGATACGTAGTAGGAAACCTTCTCGACATAGAGAGTGTCGTGGACAACTTCTACAACTGCCGGACGCTTCTCAGGTGGCTGAATTATCTCTTCTTCTTCTAATTCAAAAGAGAATTTTGGTTTTTCATTCATGTAAATCGTCATTGTCTTAGGTATAGGCGGTACTCTTACAAAGATATTCTGAGTGAATTGATTAGGGTACATAGGCACAGCTTTAATATTAATTAACTTACCCTCGGAGTAGAACAAATCAGTTCTAAAAGGAGTTGTTCCTACTTCACGACCATTAACATAAATCATTGCTTTAGTCGGTTTAGTACGAATAAGTATCTTCTCTTTAAACACACCCTCAGGAATGAAAATGGACTTTTTATAAGGGGTACAGCCGGCAATTAAAGATAACAATATTGTTAGAATAACTAACTTCATTCCATATTTCATAAATACCTCATTTAGAGTTATAAATCTCTTTTATTAGCACATATCTTTTTTGACTTGTAACGTTAATATCATACTCTTCTTTTATTGTCTTTAAAGCATTTTTAGACATTTGATTTAATAATTCTCGATCTGATAATAATATTCTCAAATGCTTCTCCCAGCAAGAAAGATCTTCTTTGGGGCATTTAAAACCTGTGTAACCATGTTCGACAACATCATTAGGACCAAACTTATTAACAGTTAAAACAGGGAGACCAAACGACATGGCTTCAATAGCTACTCTGCCAAATCCTTCATCGCCAAGGGTAGGGAAAAGACAAACATGATGTGATTTATAGGCTTCATCTAAAGGATAAACTTTACCATTTAGGGTGATTCTATCATTTAAGTTGTTGTCGTCGATTAGTTTATTTATCTGGGCAACGTACTCATCACTTCCGGATCCATAAACATCTAAAGTCCATTTCAAATCTTGAAGATTAGCTAGCACTCCAATAATGACATGTAAACCTTTTACAGGATCTAATCTTGAGGAGAACATTAGTTTTACAGAATCAAGCTTGGAAAAGTCTCTTGTGATATCTTTTATCTGCACACCACGCGGAATACAAGTAATACTCTTAGCGTGGAATTTGTTTTTAAGAAAAGGTCTCATCCACTCTGATAAGATTATAACAGGATCAATTTCCATTTTGGCTTCTATAAAATTAGGTAATATTCGCTTAGCAAAAGCTTTTGATTTTCCTTTAAAGCCATCTCTGTAATATTTATCAGGCCACATATCTCCTATATCAAAGATATGTGGGAGCTTCTTCTTACTTACAGCCCAATAAGGGGCTAAGGTGATATACTGCTGATTAAAAAAATAGACAAAATCTGGTTGGAACTCTTCTAAAATCTGCGTGGTCAGAGCATAATTGTATTTTTCTACCCGACTTTTCTGCCAATAATCATCGCCTAAGTAATCTATATATTGCAGTTTTCTGCTGACTGGATAGGGTGCAGAAACTTCTTCATCCTTTTTATAATCTCCGCATAAAACAAAGAGCTCTTCTCCTTGCTCATGGAAATAGTTAGTTACCTCTTGGCAGGATAATTCATAACCACCTATAAAATGTGGCGGAAAGAGATTAGTGATCATTAAGATTTTCATAATTAACTCCTTACCCTTCTGTGATGACTGTGCAAGAAAGACGAAACACCATATTTAAGTGAATTATACTGATGGTTAATTTCAGCGCGAATTGTTTCTTTCATTTTGTTTTTCCTTTTTAAAGAAGAAGGTATGGGAGGGGTCTTATAACCCATTTTTTTACACCAATCAATAATCTCTAGGGTAAGATCATAGTGCAGAAGTGCGCGTTTGGTCCAATGAACCCACGGTTTAGGGTTTAATCCAAAATGAACTAATAATTTATCTTTATCTTTATCAAATAGATACTCAGTAACCTTAGGTGCTTCACTTGAATAAGCCATCAGAGAATTGAGTGCTGACTCGTCAGTCATAAAATAGCCAATGCTTTTCTTATTATAAACTTGAAGATTGTTATCAACAATTACTTTTTCCATTTGAGTTTGCCATTTTTTAACAAACTCCATACTGTTTTTGGTGATTACAAAGCAATTAGTTTCACAAACTGTAGATATTTGAGGAGTTTCCAAATCATTAACATCAGCCTTCCAAACATCTAACACTTTTTGCGGGATCAAACCAAGTTCGTCATCTTTGCCATAGTAGTTTCTATAGACACCCGCGTTTTCTTCAAATGACCTAAACCTAATCTGAATCTCACCATCTTGAGCTTCCAGCAAATCTGTAACATCGCCGGTAACTAAACAATCAGAATCCATCCAGCTTACTATTTCTGTATCTGCTGCTTCTATAGCGTGAGGTTTCATCAGGCAAACACTTCTATCTGTAATTCTATTACTGTTAAATACTTCAGTATTAGGAAACTGCGTAAGTAGTTCTTGTTCCTCATTGGTTAACATAATACCCAGTACTTTTTTATAACACTTTACATCATAATAACATAACGAAGCAATTAAGATATAAGCACCCCAAATATAATTGCTATCACATGCAGTAACCACTGTTTTATTAAATTTCACAAACTCTCCTTATCTTATTTCCAAGGTAGGAAATCACTTAAATGTTTATCAGGGAATATATCAATTCCGACCACACTCTTGAGGGCGTAAAGTAAGAATAGAAGCATTATTATGATAGCCATTATCATAATAATATAAGTGGTAGCCTTAGCCACCATACTTAACGATCTATCAACATCACCTTTGTCTAATGATTTAAATCCTTCACGCGTATCTCTTCCAAATATAAATACAACATACCACTGTTTGAAAAACCAAAATGAAAACCTGATATCAATAATACCAATCGACGGAACAGGAGGCAACATTCTTTTTAACAAAGATTTCAGTTGATTTCTTTGTTCAATATTAAGATTTTCTTTAAATTTCGTGCTACCTATCTGTTTCAAATCTTTTTGTTGCTCTTCTTGAGGAGTTCTCATCTTATTTCTCGCCTTTCCTGTTTTAATTTATGCAATTTATCCATGCCGGCAATTAAAGCAAAAATCAACATTAACTGATAGAAATTATTTGTCTGTTTTAGAACCCATTCCAGACCGGATTCTATATAAATCGCCAATAATCCACCAACCAGACCTATAGCCAAAAACTGTAAGTCTTGCCCTCGATATCTAAAGACATTTACCAGATTCAAGAAGTAATAATAGAAGAGAAAAATAAAGAAAAACACTAAAGTATGCCAGCCTGATTCTGCAGCTATCATTAGATAAATGGTCTCAACCAGTCCATTTTTCTCATCCTCATCTTCTTCATCGTTCATTTCAATATGTGAGCTATAAGGATAAGGCGGATTTATTGCCTTACCAAAGTTATTAAGTCCCACTCCCATATAGTGTAGTTTTTCATCATTGGCCATTTTAACTGCTGCCTGAGCTAAAGCTACTCTCACCAACGCAGACTCTTCCGGAGCAGTTCTGAACCTCTCAGAAATAGAGTTCCAGGCACGAGCTACCACAGCAAGACTCATTATTACCAAGAATATCGTAATGGCAATTTTCTTTATTTGCAGTCCATTCATGAGGGAAAGACCCAACACTATTACGATGGCAAAGCCATAAAGTGCGAGTCCTGCTCTTGATAAAGAGGAGATAACAGAGACCGAGGCCATACCGAAGATCATAATCCAGACAATTAGCTTATCAACAGATAAGTCAACCTTATTAACTAAGTACGAAAAAGATATTGTCCCAAAGATTATCATGTACATAACTAAGGAGTTTTGGTGAGGGAAAGGTCCGGCAGTTTGAAACTTCCCATCAAAGTACTTTTGCTTAATAACTTCATAAAAAACATAGATAGTTATGGCTGCAACTCCTTTCAAAAAATCAAAATATTTCTTTTCTGTATCTACATAATTATAGATAGTCCAGAAGTAGAAAAACATCTTTGTCATTGTCCAAACTTCAAACATTGAGTAGAGAAAGAAGTCAGCATTAACAATAGAGACAATACTTAGTCCAAAATAGACAAAATACCAAACAGCACCGCGTGGCATGGAGTTCTTAGCACCATTCTTATGCAACACCACTAAAAAGATAATCATGGTGCAGATATCTACCATACCGATTTCAAAACCTTTGGAAGTTATTCTTTCAGTCTCTCTGGAAACGAAGTTAATATCTTCCATCTTAGCAGTAAAAAAAACCATTAAAAAGAAGATAGCTCTTTCTACTTTATCATATTTTAGTGCAAAAGAGTAGCCTAAAGGAACTCCAACTAACATCACTAAAAAGAAGACTATATATTTTATCGAACTCAGTGCTTCAGTCATTGAACTTATTTATTATCTTCAATAATGTTTTGTAATATATATCCGGTTTGTACTGCTTGTAAGCTAGGAAGTAGTTGCTCAATAACTAAGTTCCAGCTGGCAATTGTTGTTTTCGGGACATAAATAATATCATTAGGCGTCAACTTGAAATCCATTACTTTTCCCATATATATCGCATTTAAATTAATCTTGAAGAGGCGTGGATGTTTTAGACTACCACGAACTATATATACCGATGATGTTTTCGCTGATGGTCTGATTCCTTCAGCATGGGCAATAGCCTGACCAAGTGTCATATTGTCCGTATAAGCGAAATGGCTTTGCCTAAACACTTCTCCCACTACATAGACTTCTCTATTGATAGCAGAAGGTATAAAGATATAATCTCCATCCATCAGCGGGATATTGTTAAGCATTTCACCCTCTTTAATTAAAGCATGGAAATTAACCGGAAGAACCTTATTCTTTCTGATAATAAAAGCCCGTTCTAAGTCAGCCATCTCAATAGTATTATTTTGGAAATAACCTAGTGACAAGCCTCCTGCCTTGGCTATTACATCAATAATTCTCATCTCTCCGGTTATTTGATATTGCTGCGGATATACTACTTTTCCTAATACTGAAACAGTCCCACTTTTAATTTCATAGGGTGTTAATGTAATCTGTGGGTGAAAGAGATACTTTTTTAGCCTTTCTTCAATTAAAGCTGTAGCTTCTCCCAGTTCTAAACCTCCAACTTTGACTTCTCCAATCAGAGGATAAGTAAGGGTGCCATCGCGTTTCACAATAAGCTCTTTGGTGTTTAGTTCTTCTTCATCATAGACATAGGTATGAAATTTATCATCAGGTCCAATCAGATAAGTTGGCATTTTCACTTGTTGAAGTTTAGTCAGCTCATCAATGGTTTGTTGATCATCTTGGGTAGAAGTTGCTGATTCCTCAAGATATTCTCCGGGGACATCGATATTTTCTTCAATATAAGCTTCTTTACTGCAACCAATAATCATTATAATAAATACAAATAATATTAATGTTTTTCTCATCATTTATTACCTACAATGGATCCACATAATACTCTCTGGGAATATTATTCAGGATTCCATATATGTTTGTGACATCTTTCTCTTTGAGATAATTTACTAAATTATAGACATCAGTTTTAGGCGAATATCTAAATCTTCCTACCAAAATATTGGCATCAGCTGATTTGCTAATAGCATGGTACAATTGAATGCTGAACTTTGACGGAAATAACTCCCAGAAGATATAATCATACTCCATAAACACCCCATAGAGTTTATGGAAATCTGTTGAACTATACATTTTCTTAAATATCTGTTCACCTGTCCAGAAGTAACATTTATCCAGGTTATTAGAAATATTCTTTACTTGGAACTTTTTATTGTTATCTAAATAGCTATTTATCTCATAATCTTCCATTTCGATAGCTAATTCATTAATACACTCTAAGATTAATACTTTGGAATTGGCAGACAGCATTTTAGTGAATTCATTAATGATATATGATTTGCCTGTTTGAGGATGAACACTGCCCATCGTGATAATTGTGGGTTTGGAAGCTCCCTGGACAACATCAAATAAGTTGTCTAACATATATTGAAGATTAGCATAAAACTTATTAGCATTAGCTCCCTCTTCTGACGGAATCAGACCTATAAGAGGAATATCTATATATTTCTCATAATCAAGCCTAGATTTAATTCTGAAATCGAACAATTCCTTACCTATAAAGAAAACAATCAACAAGAATCCCATAAAGACTCCGGAACCCAGAACTAGAATCTTCTTGCTTATATTTACAGGGTATTGGGGCATAATTGCCGGTTCAAACAGCTGGAAGTCGCTAGTATTTGTATCTAATGCCATTCGTGATTCTGCTATTCTGCCTTCTATAATTCTGAGAATATCTTTGTTTAACTCGAGTTGCCTGACAAATTCTAAATAGTTATCATTGATAAAAGTGAATCTCTTCAGATCGTCTCTTATCTTTTGTAATTCATTCTCATAACCTACATAGTTAGCTTGAGATGCGTTTAACTCACCTTCAAAGCGAGTTCTTTCAGTTTCATAAATTTGAATTAAAGCGTTAGGTCCCCAGTTTGTGTTGTCAGGAGGATCCTGTATTCTATCCGGGTCAGCTATTTTAGTTTTCAAGGTTTGAATTTCTGCCCTAAGTTTCAAAACTTTAGGATTATCATCAGTATAGCGTGCTAAAAGTGTCTCAAGTTCTTTTTCCAGCAGAACAAGTTTATTTTCATCAATATTCTTGTATTGCCAAGTCATTATTACTTCTTGAGGTATATCAGCTAATTTTTGTGTTATATCGGCAATTTTAATTCTCATTTCATCAACTCTGCTGGCTGCTTCAATCTTATATCTTTCAACTAATTTTTGCTTTTCATAGAGTTGATCACTTTCTGATTTAATAGAGATAACATTATGCTTTTTCTGGAAATCCAAGATCTTCTCTTCCAGCTCCGCTATATTATCCAAGCGTTTTACTCTCTCTTTCGAGTAGTAAGTGTAAACACTATCAGCACCTGCATTTTGCATAGCAGTGCTTACTTCAATGAAAGTTTCACCCAGAATATTAGCCATTTCAACAGCCATTTTCGGGTCTCTGTGAGTAACGCCAAAACTTAATACATTAGAACGATTACCGCGTTGGACTTCAATCATTCTCCCCACTTCCTGAGGTTCATAGCCTTCCATCTTTAATTTTTCCATGATAGCAAGAACTATCGGACGCGAGCGGGCAGTTTCTAAAATAGTGTTGATATCAAAAGCATTGTAAAGATAAGGCATGTCAGAAGGAGTAGAAATGTTTTTTTGCATTCTAATTATGCGACAATTAGCTTTCCATGCCGGCTTCACTTTTATAGAAACAATAATAGAGCTAATAATCATAAAGCCAATGGTTAACAAAACAATCCACTTAATCTTTGACTTAAAAGATGTTAATAAGACTCTTTTATCTATTACTAAAGGAGATTTTTCATCTTGATCGGACGCTTGATAATCTCTTTCTCCTTCTATATCTTTATTTTGGTTTACCATTATAGTTGTAGTTCCTAATTATTGTTTTCCCAAATTTTAATAAAGCTTTCTAATAGTTTTTCATGCTGACTTCCATCAACAGAATTCAGAATATTTGCACAGTCAATACTTTTCTTACCAAATAAGAAATAGGGTAAAGTCATGAATAGCCTATATCTTGGGTGATAATATTTAGCATTATCTTTTATAATATTATGATAATTTGCCTTAACATTCTTATAGACATTCTTGATTGTTTCTTGATAATTCTCGTTATCCTTGAAGACATTAAGTATTTTTTGTTGATATTTTTCCACATTAAGTGTCTCTTCAAAAGTATCGACAAACAGCCAATTATAAACTTTTTCATAGAGAGCTAAAACTTCTTTATACTCTTGGTAGCACTCTTTTTTAGATAATTGTGGGCTATGAGGTCTTTCTTTAAAGCTATAAGCTATTCTGTAATGTTCTTCGATGCCAAGTTTTTTTAAGTCTTCATCACTATTTAAGTTGGCAAAGTTGGCATTTCTCTGTTTATAAGAGTAATGAAATTTATGCTTTTTGATAAGGAAGGCATCGCCCATAGCTAATTGAGCTTTACGGATATTTCTCAGAATAAAATCTTGCGATTCTTGCTCTTCATAAGTGTCAAAGTGTTTCTTACAGAGAAGTAATCCGACACCACGATTTAGCATCAGCCTATACGCTTCCATGAGTGGCATTTTAGAATCATGATAATCAGGGAAGTAATTCTTAACTAAAATGTTTCCCCAGAGCATTATATGTCCATTTCTAAGTTCATACCACATCATCCAGAATGGTGCTTTGGAAATAGCATTAACCGTTTGCAACGGTCCCACATCAACATCTATTTTAAAGAGAGGAGTAAACTTTTCATGAATAAGCTCCATCTTCTTTTGATATTTCTTTTTCTTAACAATCCCTACATTCTTGAGAATAACAAACAGGTCATAATCATTATAAGGATATTCTTTCCCATCTTTTATGAAAACTCCACCTTCACCTCTGCCATATCCCCCACCGAGAAGAATAGCTACAATATCACAGGGCGGGATTAAGTTAAGTATCTCTTCTTTAATTTGTTTCAACTGGTTATCTATCAAATTATCAAATTCTTGTGAACCTGAAAGTGTATATTTACTCATATTTTACCTCAATAATTCTTTTAAAAAGCCATTAATCATGACAAGCACTCTATCAAATTTCTTCTCACCAGGTATTATTATGTCAGCTTGCTTCTTAGTTCCTTCAATAAAAACATCATGCATAGGTTTGACAGTATTGATATATTGAGCCAATACATCATTGATCGTAAAACCTCTTTCATTTATATCTCTCTCAATTCTACGAGCTAATCTTAAGTCTGCATCTGTGTCAACAAAAATCTTAAGTGACGCTAATTTAATTAGTTCAGGGTAGTATAAAGCGAAGATTCCTTCTAAAATAATAACATCATGCTTGTTATTAATAAACTCCCCTTGGATTCTTTTATGGGTAATAAAATCATAATCCGGGATATGAATTTCTTCTTTTCTGAGAATCTTCTTAACATCAGAGATTAACCTTTTGCTATCAATAGCATCGGGATGATCAAAGTTAATTTTCTTAATATCTTCCTGAGTTAAATGTGTAAGGTCAAAGTAGTAGTTATCATGCGAGAAAGTATAAACTAATTCGTTATCTAACTGACCGGTAATTTGCTTAGCAATAGTCGTCTTACCTGAACTTGTTCCTCCACCGATTAAGATTAGGTGCATTTTGTTTACCAGAAGTACCTTAGGAAGTTAATTTTACAATATATATAAATATTACGCCAAAAACTATTATTATTTAAATAGTATAACTCATGAATTTCCACTTCCGAATTAAACCCTTGATTTAAGCTTTCCCAATAGCTATAAACTCCTGGACAGTAGGTTGGTAAGTTGGCTAGAATGTCTTTATGTTTCTTATCTACCGGAAACATTTTATTACCTACTAAGCGAAGCTTCCCACTAAGCACATAGAAGAGATAAGGGTATTTATCTAAAGACATCTTCTTGATAAACTTGATGAATGGATGTTTGCGCGCATTATCAATACTAAACATCTTTTTTGATTGTTTTTCTTTTGAGAAATAATAGATTTGAGTTAGGTTATGCTTTTTATGGAGAATCAACAAAAATGGCAAAACGAGCAGAAAAGGAAGGGTTTGAATCAATATTTGAATTAGGGTAATGAGGAAATGTATAGACTTTTGCACTCTTCCCATTGCCAGGTTTTTAATAATTCCGGAGATCCAATAATCATCATCCATTACTATGACATCTCCTGTAATCCCGGAGATTAGCTTATTATGGTATACAATTTTTTTATCTATCTCAAGATCACTTCCGATAAAAGAATCACTGTAGATAATACTGTTGGAGATATTCGTTAATGAGCCTATTATGATATTATTTCCGATGATGCTATTTTCCCCAACACTTGCCATTTCACCAATTCTCACATTATTACCAATCATTACAGGTGTATCAATAATCACAGATTTTGGGTAAGTAACATTCATTCCCAGATACGTTTTGGGTTCAGAACTATAACCGGGAAGCACAAACTGGCTACACTTATCACTTAGAATCTTCATGGAAAGCTGATAGTAGTCAACCACAGAAGGGAGATAACTAATTCTAAAATAATTAGAGTCAACATTTTCTCTATCTTCCACTACATCTTTAATTGAACTCTCTTTAGTTAAGAGTTGAATATTTTTGCCTTGTACGGTTCTGAGATTAGCGATTATCTCTTCTCTATTGAGTTGCAGTGTTTTGACATCATACTCTAAAAAGAAGAAATCTGAAATAATTAAGACATCTTCACCTTTGCAGAAGGAGTAGTTTTTTAGTACAACACGCTTGAGAGAATCCTCAGGTCTGGCAATATTATAGCTTATATTAACGCCCCATTTTTTGCCTTCTTTGAAATAATCATTCAATTCATTAGTAGAAAAATTACTGACAATGCGTATATCCTCAATCTGTAAGGTTGAACAAAAATCAATAATATACTCTAAATGTGGTTTATTGACAATCTTCAAAAGATAGGGGTTAGTTTTAGTAAAACACTCCTCTATCCATGCTAGATCTTCAATTCTGGCATAAATTAGACATTTCATTTAAACCTCTATTAGTTAATCAGCTTCATAGCTCATAACAGCAATATCAACATCATCAAATATCTCAAAGATTTTGTAAGCACGGGTTATCTCAAATACCATGCGTGGTTTTTCTGACATATTAGCAATTCTAATATCTCCATCTTTCTCGGAAGTAGCTTTAAGGCAGGCAACTAAGCTTCCAAGTCCGGTACTGTCAAGAAAGTCTAATCCGCTAAGATCTAAAACAAAATTTGCTGTCTGCTCTGTAAATTTAGTGAAGCTCTCCTTGAATTCTGTTGAGTTATAAGCATCCAATCTTCCACTCACTTTCAACACGCCAACGTTGTTTCTTAGTTCAAAACTTAATTCCATCATTCCTCCAAATTAATTAATAAGCACCTTTCCCACTAATTACAGCGGGGATTGTCATCAACAATATCTTTACATCTTTCCAAAAACTATTTGATTTAATATATTGCAAATCCAGCTGAACTTGCTCATCGAAGGGTATATCACTTCTGCCTTTTACCTGCCATAAGCAAGTAATACCGGGCATAACATGTAATCTTTTTCTATCTAAGAGAGTATATTCAGCAACTTCACGAGGAAGTGGGGGTCGCGGACCAACTAAGCTCATATCACCTTTTAGAACATTAAAGAGCTGAGGAAGCTCATCAATACTGAATCTCCTGATGAATTTACCGATTCTGGTTATGCGTGGATCACGCTTCATTTTGAAGATTACTCCTCCGGCAGACTCATTTTGGGCTAGAAGCTCATCTTTGAGATTTTCTGCATTCATGACCATTGATCTAAACTTAATAAACCCAAAATGTTTGCCATCTTTTCCAACACGTGGAGCAATATAGAAGATAGGACCAGGGTCTTCAATAAAGATTAAGAGGGCTGTAATAATGAATAGTGGAGAAAGCAGTAATAGCATTATCAGAGAAGCAATTACATCTAAGAATTTCTTAAACATAACAACAGATTTAATTGTATAGTCCCACAGTACAATTTTGAATGACAAAGATGATCTACTCTTCTTTTGAGTCAGTTTCATTAGTCGTTCAATTCTCTGTTCTCTTATTTTTTTATCCATAATATCACCTATCTACTTTTCCTTTTCCATTTATATACACGATAAAGAAATAGTGGGTTACCAATAACATATCGTTTCCACATTCTTTTTGGTTCCATTAATAATCTGAAAAGCCATTCCATACCAATTTCTCTCATCCACTTGGGTGCTCTTTTCATATCGCCGGAGTAGAAGTCAAAAAGTCCGCCAACACCCATCTGAACTTGTGGGTTTAGTCGTTCAAAATTCTCATCAATCCACTTTTCTTGGAGTGGCACACCAAACGCTACTAATAGAATATCAGCTTCAGAAGCATTAATTTTATCGATTATTGGAGAAGTGTCTTTGTCCCAATCGAAGTAACCACTCTGTGTCCCTACTATTTTCAGGTTAGGATATTTTTCTTCAAGACTCATCTTCATCTTCTCTGCGATCCCGGGTTTTGCACCAAAAAGGAATATCTTATATTCTCTTTTTTCGCTCAATTCACACAGGTAAGGTAGCATATCGGTGCCATTTACATTCTCCAGCAAGGGAGTTTTTAATATATTACATGCAATACTTATTCCTATACCATCAGGGAAAATATAATCAGCTCTTTGCATAATAGCAAAATATTCTTTATCTTTATATAATTTATTCATACAGTCGGGGTTAACAAAAAAGAACTTATTTTTGTTTTTAGATTTAATAGTTTTGTCAATAATCTCGATAGCTTTTTTCATGGTAGTGTTAATAAAATCCAAATCGAAGATAGTAAGTTCTACCGGAAAGGCAATGTTATCACTACGATAAACCAGGGCAGGAAAGGTCTTTAGGATTATTGATAAATCCTTTTTAAAGCTTTTTGTTGCCAGATATTCTATTTCGGTAGCTAACAATCCTTCATGGGCAATTTTAGTACTCTCCCTAATAAACCAGAGATTAAAAATACCTGGATAGCCAAATTTTGTAATGATTTCGAAGTCATCTGTTTTAACATCTTTTTCAGATAAGAAGCTATTTCCCACAAAGTGAATCTCGCCTTTAATTAGCTTAAAGCCTAAAGCACTGTGTTTAAATATCCAACCTTGGAGATTATAAAGTTTGAGAGTCAGCTTGATAGAGTTATGACCGATAATTGTCATGGTCTCAAACATAGGTTTTCCTAAGAATAATTTCCTTAAGAGCAGAATAAGAGCGAGGGGAAGCGTTAGAACTAACATTATTACTATAGTAAATGCTAGCTGAACTATTTTCTTAAGAATAGCTTTCACTAAGGCTAAGGCGTGGTTCTCCTGCTTAGAAGTATACTTCTCATTGATCAGTGTTAGGTATTCAGCTTGCTTATTCAAAACTTCACCTTTGCTTTTTGGAGAATTATCTTAATAGCTTTAAGGAAACACTTTTCACAGTAATTTTGTTTGACATAGGCGTAACCGTTTTTACCCCATTTGTCTAAAATATCAGGATTATTATGGACATATTCTAGAGCTTCTGCCAAGCTTTCGGGGTTTTTCTTCTTTACCAAATACCCGTTCTCTTTATGATGAAGCCATTCTGAAATTCCACCCACATCGAAGCCAACAACAGGCACAGAGCGACTAAATGCTTCTATTCCGATTAAACCAAAAGGTTCTTGCCAACGCGAAGGAACGATTACCAAATCAGCTTGGGCATAATAATCATCAACATTATCAACCCAGCCAACCATCTCTATTTTCTTGCTCAGACCATACAACCGGATAAGATTATTTATATTATCATAGTCATTGCCTTGACCAACTATCTTTAGGGTAAAGTCGTGTTTTAGCTTCCTACACGCTTCTATCAGGATATCCACACCTTTCCCTTTAATTAATTGACCCACAAAGAGATAGTTTGCCTGATAGGCTTTCTTAGGCGCTTGCTCATCAGTTACCTGATGAATAGGATAAATTCGATAAACTCTATCCATATTCCACTTATTTAAATCCAGGTTTCGCATCATATATTTCGATAAAACAATAGTAGCATCAGCATCTTTAACTTCATCTGACAGCTCTATTTTCTCTTTACCATTAATCAGCGAAAAACCAAGTTTTTTAGCAGGATTCTTTTCCACACATAATGAACAGAGAGTGCAATACATCTTATTCATCGGCAAAGGACAGTTAATTCTCCTGATAGGAAAGTATTTATGTTTTCTAAAGCAATAATAATCATGATCATGAATTGTCATAATCGTAAAGAAATTCTTGTTTATTGCTGATAAGAGAGTGATATTATTACTCTTATGAATAAACACCACATCTATCTCTAAAGCATAGAAAGTATCTACTAACAGCTGAGTATTATTTTCATTACCAAAGTAAACTTCAGTATAAATATCACCAAAATCACCACTATTTTCTACTTTTTCTTCAAATAGTCCATACAAGATCCAGCCCTCTTTTTTAAGCAGGGTTCCCACTTTGTGGATATATCTTTCGATACCTCCCACATATCCATGAATTGTGTGATATATTAATGCTTTCATCTATTTTTTCTTCTTTAAAGTATCATAAACGCGTAAATATAAATCAGTTAAGTACTCATAAGTATATTTTTTCTCTACCAGCTCCTTACCTGCTTGAGCCATTTGTTTGAGATTAGCTCTTTCATGGTAAGCTTTAATCATTTTGGTAGCACATGTTTTTGAATCTTCGCGTGGGAAAAGATAACCATTCTTACCTTCCACTACAAGATTAGGATCAACCACATCACTCTGAATAACAGGGGTTCCGCTAATCCAAGACTCTACAACAACTGCTCCGGAATTCATAAATCTAACAGGGATAATGTGAATATCTGAGTATTTTAGCCAACCAAGAACTTCTTCTCTCTCGATCATGTCGGTGAAAATCACCTTATCTTCTAACTCATTCTTTCTAATATACTTGAGCATTTCACCATAAAAATCCGGTTCATAATCAGTTCTCCCTACAAAGACTAATTTAGCAGAAGGTATTTCTTTGCTAACTTTGTTAAAAGCACGTAAGGCAATATCTTGTCCTTTAACATTACAGACTCTTCCCAGCACTAAATAGACAAACTCAGAATTTGTTATTCCATACTTTTGGCGGGGGTTAGGTTTTTCCCCTTTATATTCTTCTAAGAGAATAGGAACAGGAGAATATTCTACATTCTTGTTATACTTTTTATAGAATTCAATTTCTTTATCTGAAATAGCAAAAATATGATCAAATCTCTTCATGAAGAAGACTTGTTTAGCACTTGGTTTGTGGAATCTCAAGACATTCGGATTTATAGTGCCCTCTTCCTTAATAATTGTAGCATAATCTAAATAGTCAAATGATGCTAAAATAATAGGAGTTTTGGAGAGTTTAGCTGCAAAGAAAGCCAGCATATTATTAGGATTAAGTGCAGGGAAAACTTGCACTACATCGTAATTTCCAAAGTAAATCAAACCAATCACATCTAAACAGAGCGTTTTAGCCTCTTTATTAGGAAGAATGTTTTTCCGATTATACATATCTTTGAGGCGGTAAACTGTGATGCCATCCATTACTTCTAAAAACGGCTTATCAATTCTCTTAGGACAAATTACTGTTACATCATTTGTTTCAGCTAACATACGTGCTTGATAATAAATATTGGTTTCAGCTCCACCCACCTCCGGATAAAACCTATTAGTTACAATACAAATTCTTTTCCCGGCATTAGTTTTCATTTTTCCTCCTGATTGATCGTAAACACCAGTGTCAGATGTTTTCTTAACATAGTCAATTAATTGTTGCCCAACTACTTTTTGTTCATAGTATTGCATGCACTTATCATAGAGTCTATCCCCTATTCTTGCACATTCTTCAGGCTTAGAGATTAAATCTATAATTTTGGGGATTATCCTTTCACTATTATCTTCTATAATTATCTCTTGAGGTGAAAAATCAAATCCTTCTGCCCCAATAGTCGTTGTTAAAATAGTTTTTTTAAGAGCTGCAGCTTCCAATATTCTTGTTCTTGTGCCGGAAGCTATTCGTAATGGAAGATAGACTAACATTGCTCCTTTAATGTAGCTATTGATATCATCAACAGGTCCGACTATCCTCAAAATCTCATCTTCATGCTCATATTGACAAGCTAAAGGGTTTTTCCCCACAACCAAAACTTTGATGTTTGATTCAGCAAATTGAGACTTCACAAAGGGATAAATATCTTCTACAAAGAACTTAAAGCCATCTTGATTAGCCACAGAATTCATGGTTCCAAAGATTAAGATATACTTACCTAGATTTAGCTCTGGAACAGAGTCCACATCAATTTGTTGGAACATATTAGGAAGAACTTTGAAGTAATTAACTTTTTGTTCTAATTTTAACCTACTGATGATTAGCTGTCTCTCATAATCATTAGTAAAGAGGAAGGTAAATTTTTTATTAAAAAAAGAAGCTTCGAATCTCTTTAACTTCATCTTTTCAAAGTAGAAATATTTATTTTTAAGGCAATGATTATCCTGCCAATTCATTTCAGCAATACGGGAAAATAACATATCAACATCAACAATTATTTGCGCTTCAGGAAGAACCTTTTCAGCTTCTAAAGCTAACAATCCAGTCGAAATGAAGCGAAAGAAGATCAGTTGATATTGGTTAGTCCTCAAAATTGTAGCAAATCTTGACATTTCTGTTTTAGAAAATTCATAAATTGCTCGCGAATTAAGAACTCTTCCCGGAGTTTTCTCTAAGAAATAAGTTTTGTTTTCACAGTTATGCTCATTGATTGTTGCTGAAGAATTAACATCTGTCAATAACAAAATATCAGCATCAAAATTCTCTTTAAGAATCTTCCAGAGAAAGTTAGATCTATTTTTATCCCCACCATGAATACCATAAAAAGGGACATCTACATACAATATTTTTTTTCTCACTTTTTACCCCAAATATAGTTTTTTAACAGCGAATCACCAACAATCAACTGTATTGCTTTAGGCAGTATTACAGTTTCGCAAGTTCTAGCACGTATTGGTTTATTTAATCTCTTATAAAAAAAGAGAGTTCTCCACTTAGTTCGTTTATATCTTTAATTACCATATTATACTAAATGTAATTTAGTGTCAATTTTAAATTTTAAAATCTTTATATTCTGTATAATTCGAATCTAAATCTCCTAAATATTGAATTCTCTTTACGCTGGGGGGGGCTTAGTTCCTAACTCAATTAGTTTTCGAATTTTAAACGTGATATAAGCTAGAGTCCTCCTAAGGAGAGACTAAACAGAGACCGGCTTATTGATTATCAGGCAAGTATTTGCTAAGTTATTGCTTTTGTTTAGCAAGAAGAAATCTGCTGCGAATTACACTAAACTAAGACTAAAAAAGCTCAGCTTCATAGCCTGCTTCTGTTAAACATTTGACAATCTCTTGTGAAGTAATATCGCCTATTATATCAACTTTTTTCTTTTTTAAGTTAATTTCAAAATTCTCCACCTTTGCCAGCTGAGTTAAGGCTTTAGTTATGTTAGCCACACAATGATTACAACTCATATTACTTACTTTGAATGATTGAATATTTTTCATTTATACCTCTATCTTATTTTTCTGATAGAATAGACAAATTCGTTATATTAGCAAACCTTATATTCAATTGTCTCGGGTTTAGTAATAATAATAGAAAATAGTCGCTATATATCGTAATCTATATAGATAATTAAGATTTTAATTGACAGTAAGAATAAGTTATATATCTTATAAGTAAAATTAGTTTATAAGTGATATAGTAAAAAATATGAAACACGTTAAAGAAATTGATGAAGAAGTAGAACAATATCTGAGTTCAGAGTTAAAACGAAGAGAAAAAATAGACTTAGATTGGATGATAAAATACCTCTTAATGTTTGAGTTGTTATACATTGTTCTGTTTATCTTAACTTCATCTTTACAATTAAAACTATATTATTTTATGATTAACTTTATAATTATGGGTACTGCACGAATTGTCCTGCAATATTCTTCTAAATATCATAATTTAAGAGTAGGTACTTTCATTATCCTAATGATTTTAATGGGAGTTTCTTCTCTTTTAGCCTTTCTATTTAAAATTAATGGAATACTCAATCTGGTTCAGTTCCTCTATTTATTAATAATCAGATTGTTAGTATTACAGAAAAACGCTTAATAAAACAATATAATAAATGATGAAAAAAATAAGGAGATGAAATGAAGAGATTTTCAGCAATTCTAATATTAATAACAATGTTGTTAATTGCTAATGGTTGTAAAAACGGAAGTAATGTTTCAGAAGTAGATTCTAAAATTAAAGTTTACACTGAAGATGATGTCAGAAATCGTACTTTGAAAGAAGCTATAAGACTCTATAACAATGGTTCCTATAAAACCGTAAATTTTACTCTTAATAAGGCACAAGGCGAAAGGCTTCGCGATGAAGATATTGTGATAGTTGATGAATTGAGAACTCTAATTGATAATAAAACAGAAGCTGCTGTAAAAAACTTGGAAGCCTTGGCAGCTGAAGGAAAGCTTTTTGCTTATGACTTTGAATATAATTCAATTCATGTTAATTATGAAACCTCTTCTGTGAGAAGTATGATTGAGCAATCCAAAAAGACTTATTTAACTAGATTGCATCAAGAAAACAATGGTCATCTGACTCAATATTTTGAGATAATTAAAGATCTGAAAAATGCTACCAAACAAAAAACCAGCGGAGATGCAGTTGAATACTTTACAGATACAGCTCCCTTCAAGCTTAGAGTTGTAGTAAATGGCTTCGAATCTCCAAAGCTACTCTTAGATCTAAGCCCTTCTCAATTAGAAAAAGAGATTGAAACTATAACCATTTCCAGCACCTCTGTTGGCTTATTCTTCAATAAAAGTTCTTCTCAAATCTATAATTATAACATCTCATCTAACAAAATAATCACCTTTAATCTTCTGGACAAAGAATCAAAACTTAACCTGATTAACCTCAAACAGTTGCTTGATGATGGAAATATTACGATTGACACAAAATGGTTCTATGAACCGGAAACTAAAAAAGTGTCACCTAAAGCAATTGCCAATATGATTGATGTCTTGAACATTTATAAAAGAATGATTGAAGAGTATCAACTACGTGCTGATAAGATTTATGTTCCTAAATATGTGAAATAACAGGAAAGAGATGCTAATTTGGAAAGTTTCTTGCATTAATCAAAAATAGTGCTTTAAATAATGTTTATAATTATAATATAATATGGAGGATCTAATGAAAATTAGACTTATTGTTTTGCTTATGGTATTAACAACCCTTATTTCTGCTCAAACAATGTGGAACGAACCAGTTGCTTTGAGACAAGGCGTTAATATCGAATGGACAAGAGCTGCTGTAACGACAAACGACGGAGGTGTAGTTTACACTTGGTCTGATACAAAACTTGGTGGTCGTGACCTTTATGCGATAAAATATGATGAAACAGGAACCTCGGTTTGGAGTGCTGAACCTACTCTTATTGATGGTAAAGCCGACAGACAAGAAGACCCTGTGATTATCAAAACTTCTGATGGAAACTATATTATTGCCTGGATTGATTTCTCTTTAGATCAAGACGGCGATGTGTTTGCTCAGAAAATCAGTGATACCGGACAATTATTGTGGCAAGAAGGTGGCGTTCCTGTCTGCACTACTCACAATGTCCAAATCTCGTTAAATATTGTTGAAAACAATGTTGGCGGTGCTTACATTCTCTGGAGAGACGAAAGAAATCCTTCAGTTGATTTATATGCTGCAAATTTAGATGGAAATGGAAACAACCTCTGGACTGCTAACGGAATGCCAATTGCTAATTCTAATAACCCCGAAACCGAAAACTCCATGAGAGAAGACGGTGATGGCGGATTTGTTATCGGTTATAAAGTATTAGTTAATAACAACTCTAATATCTTAGCTAAAAGATATAACCATGCAGGAGAATCTGTCTGGGGAGAACCTATAGCTATTGCTACAGCTATTGGCGATCAACCTACTATCAGAATTGCCCCGGATGGAATAGGCGGATATGTTATTGTCTGGTCTGACAAAAGAGAAGTAACAACTAACATCTTTGCCCAAAGATTACTTAGCGACGGAACCCTAAATTGGGGTGCATACGCTGAAGTTTATAGCGATGAATCCGCTGCTACCAGCTATGCTCAGAGTTATCCACAAATCCAAGCTGATGGTTTAGGAAATACAATTATTGCTTGGCAAGATGATAGAAGCTCTTTCAATGGAGAAGGACTGTTTGCCCAAAAGATGAACTCCAACGGTCAAAAAGTATGGACTGCTGACGGTGTTATGATTCAAGCAGACAATGTTAAAGCCAAAACACTTCGTATTGACAATGATGATAATGGTGGAATTTATGTGATTTGGACAGATATGAGAAATGGCGAATCACCTCAAGTAGATATTTATGGACAACATCTTACAACAACCGGTTCTTTTGGTTGGGATGAAGAAGGCAGAGCTATTTGCACTGTCGCTAACGAACAAACCAACCCTTTAATCAAGAAATCCGGAGACCATGTCTTTGCAGTCTGGGAAGACTCCAGAACAGGTTCTATCGGCATCAATCAACAGATTATTGATTCTTCACAAAACAATGTTTTAGCCGAAGATGGCGAAATTGTTTTCTACGGTCTCAGCGGTGATGCAGGTAAAGATGAATTACTCCAAATTCATCCACGCCCTAACCAAAATGACGCTATTGTAATTTGGCAAGATACACGCGGTGCTAATACAGGCTATCAAATATTCTTCCAATTACTCAACCCTGACGGAACTTATGATTTAGAAGAAAATGGTCGCCCTGTAACTGTTCCTACCGGCTATTCACAATTAGATTTTGACGCTACCACAAACTCAGCCGGACAAACAATTATAGTCTGGTTAGAACAAAGAGGATTTATCAAAAAAATATTCGCTCAATTAATCGACACTAACGGAGATTACTTATGGGGCGATACAGGCTTAGAAATGACCACAGAATACACTGAAGGACAAGAAGATCCTCGCGTTAGTTATTACAACGGAGACTTCTATATCGGTTGGTCAGACAACTTTATGAATGATGATTTTGAGCTTTACAAACAAGTTCACGGACAAAGAATCAGTAATGGTCAAAAACAATGGGGAGAACAAGGAGTTCGTATTTCAGGTTCTCTTAGTGGAGTTATTGATACCGAAATGACTCTCTCAGATGTGATTGGTAATTACTATATCTGGAATGTTTATGCGATCGACAGAAGAGTAGTTCGCGTTGATGAAGATGGACAAGTAGTTGCAGGTTACTCTGTAGAAGGTAACTCTGTAGCACCTATGGGTGTTACTGTTTTTGCCGGTGCAAAAGGCGCAATGCATGACGATAAGCTATTCTATACTTGGGTTGATGACAGAGATGATGATAAGAAAACAGTCTTCACTCAAGGTTTCGAAATAGATGGAACTTACTCTTGGGCTGAAGGCCTAAATACAAGCTTACACGATTATGACGAAGTTCCTAATGAAGCATCAAATCCTGATATGACAATCGGCGATGCTGTGTATGTAACCTGGAATGAAAGTGTTACTTCAGATAATGAAAATATCATGGCTCAGAAGATCTCTTTTGACGGTGAGAAACAGTTCCCCGGTGGCGGAATTGAAATTGCTGTTGCTGATATAACTCAGAATAGTCCTAAAATAGCTCGCATCAATAATGGCTACTATCTTATTGCTTGGGAACAACAACAAGATATCGAAATAGACCTCTATATGAATCTCTTAAGATATAATGGAGAAACACTTAATGGCTCAACAGGTATTCCTATCACTCAAGCAATTAAAGACCAAAAGTATGTGAGAATCGCTCCTATGGGAGACAGTAAAGCTCTCTTAGTCTGGGCTGACGGTGTCTCTTCAGGAAAAACTACTATTCTGGGAATCTATTCTCAATTTGTAGATTTCTCCTCTGTAGCTAATGATGATAACGAAGCACAGGCTGTTAATAATAGTTTACTCCAAAACTATCCTAACCCCTTCAATCCTACTACTAAGATTGGCTTCTCCTTAGATAAAGATGTTAAAGATGTTGAATTGACAATCTATAACATTAAAGGACAGAAAGTTAAAACTCTCGTCAAAGATAGTTTTGCTGCAGGAAAATATTCTTATGTTTGGAATGGCGATAATGATAATAATAAAGCTGTTGCATCCGGCGTTTACTTCTATAAGTTAAAAGCCGGTAGCCAAACTGCTACTAAGAAAATGGTTCTCATGAAATAAGAAAAACAATTAGCAATTAGCAATGAGCAATTAGCAATTGAAGAAAAAATATAAAAGGGCGGAATGTTTTCCGCCCTTTTACTTTGGGTACAAATTTAC
>JBAYZI010000008.1:0-40862 GCA_041672585.1 Cloacimonadales bacterium (SeqCode)
ATTATTAAGTGTTTGTAAGATATTATTCGCAGTAACTTCTCCAATTCCTTTGATTTGCATCAGCTCTTCCGGAGAAGCATTCTTGATTATCTCTATAGAACCAAATTCTTTTAAAAGGGCAAATTTTAGTTTCTCTGAAACTCCATTAATAGAGTCAAGCTGACTCACCAGAGTGCGTGCAGACCTTCTTTTTCTATGAAAAGTAATAGCAAACCTATGAGATTCATCTCTGATATGGGTGAGTAATTTAAGTGCAGAAGAACTTTTGGGCATGATTATAGAATCCTCATGATTAGGAAGATAGACCTCTTCAATCCTTTTGGCAAGCGAGATTAATTGTATATTTAGCTCTGCATAATTTGCGATAATCTCATTAGCTGCACTAAGTTGCCCTTTGCCTCCATCAATGACAATTAAATCAGGAGTCATTTCAGAATCTTCTTTGCAGTTATTGAGAAACCTCACCATTGTCTCTGCCATCGAAGCAAAGTCATCTTGCCCCACCACACTTTTGATTATATAATGACGATACTTCTTCTTTGCCGGTTTGCCATTTTCAAAATAGACTGATGAAGAGACTGTATCTTCACCTTGAATTGTGGAAATATCCATACAGACCATCTTGCGAGGAAGCTTATCTAACTTTAGCATATCCTTTAATTCTTGCACGGCAAAAATTGTTCTATTCTTACTTCTAATTCCCTGCAACTTCTTATCTTCCACATACATAAAGGCATTCTTACGAGCCAAGAGTACTAGGTTATTCTTCTCCCCTTTTTGAGGAACCCTGATTCTATTCTTGAGCCAGACATTAAGTGTCTCCAAATCATCAGGTTCAGACGAGATAATAATGTCATCAGGAAGCTCTTCTTTTTGTGAGTAGTAATCAGTAAGAAAATAAGCTAAAAGCGTGCTGTCCGCCTCATCTTCCACATTCTTCAGTGGGTATAATTCTTTATTATTTACCCGTCCCTCAACCATTTTGAGAACCACCACAGCAGCTATAGATTCTTCGCGGTAAACAGCAATTATATCTCTGTTTTTAAGATCTGAGAAGAACATATTTTGCCTTTCAGAGAACTTTTCCAAAGCTCTTATTTTATCTCTTAACTCACCTGCCAGTTCGAACTTCAAGGCTGCTGAAGCTTCTTCCATCTCTTCTTTTAGGTCGGTAAGTAAAGTGTAGTGTTTTCCTTGAAGAAGGTCTTTCGCTCTCTTAACTATTTTGGCATAATCGGCATAAGATATTTTACCAATACAGGGTGCTAAGCACTTGCCCAATTGGTAATTAATACAAGCTTTTTCATATTTAATCTCATCTTTGGGAATAGCTCTATTACAATCTCTTAAGGGAAATATCCACTCTAATAGAGAAAGAATTCTGCCAATATCAGGGAATTTGGAATAGGGACCATAATAAGAACCACCATCTTTGACTAAGGTTCTTGTTTTCTCGATTTTAGGATATGGATCATTTGTTACTTTGATGAATGGATAACGTTTATCATCTTTAAGCATTACATTATACTTAGGAGCATGCTTGCGAATCATGGTCGCTTCTAAGATCAAAGCTTCGGTTTCAGAACTAACTACTATATAATCTAGGTCATGAATATTCTTCTGAAGCTGACGCGTTTTTCTATCTTTATGCTCTTGTAAGTAGTTCCTAATTCTATTCTTAAGATTCTTTGCCTTACCTACATAAATGACTTCTTGCTCTTCATTCTTCCAAAGATAGACACCCGGGTTTTCAGGTAAAAGCTCTAACTTTTGTTCTAATTCTGCATTAATTTTGATCATCAGCTTTCTTTTTATAAATAGGAAGCGAAACAAAGACAATTGTCCCTTCATGCTCCTTACTTTGAATCCAAATCTTTCCCTTATTCAGATCTACTATACGTTTACAAGTAGATAGACCTAAGCCTAGCCCGGAAGAACGATATTCAATAGTTCCGGATTTATGCGAATAGATATCATTAAGCTCATAGAATTTTTTAAAGACATTTTCCAACTCTTTTTCCGGAATACCTATCCCATTGTCTTTCACATAAATAACCATTGATTCTTGATTATTAAGTCTTTCATTTTGGAAAGAAGATCTGCGGACACCTACACTAATTTCCCCAAAATCATCAGTGAATCTGATAGCATTAAGAATAAGTTGATTTAGCATGATAGTCAGCGATTCCCAATCACCTGCTACAGTTGGAATATCGCTTTCAATATCTGCCTGCAACGAGAGCTGACGCTTCTTAGAAAGAGGCATTGCTTCCTGCACACAGAGATTTACCAACTCATCAATTTCAATTTCGAGAACCATTAAAGAGCTGGTAATGCTGAACTTATTGAAGGTAATAATATCATTGGTTGTATTGATTAGCTTGAACACACTGCTTTCAACATTCTTAAGCAGTTCTTCTCGCTTGGCAGGGGTTTCAGAGAGGTTATGCTTGAGCTTCCTGACATAAGTAGAGAGCTTGGTGAGAGGTGTATTTAACTCATGAGAGACAATATTAATAAAGTCATCTTTGAGAGAATCGAGCTTAACTAACTCTATGTTCTTAATAAAAAGATTGTTATAACCTACAGCATTTCTAATACTTATGTTAACTTGCAAGAGGAAGAGATTCATAATTTCTTTATTTACAAAAAGTTGAGTCTGCACATCAATGAAGTTATCAAAGTAGATAATCCCGTAAATCTTATTATCTAAAATCACCGGAGCACAATAGTAGGAAAGCAAAATATACTTATCATGTTTTCTGCTTCTGCGGTAAGCCTCTTCATTAACATTACTAGAATAGAGCGGCTTCTTCAGTTGTTGAACTTTTAGCAAAGCATTATTATCAATAGAAGTGTATTGCTTCACAATATTATTATCATTATCTAAAGCTACTGTAAACTTATAATTACCTGAATCTTCTATTTGAATAAAGAAACCACGGGAAGCATTTAGAAGATTAATCCCTTCCGAAACTATCTCATACTCAAGTTTATCAATAGTAAAATTACCGATTAACTTATTGGTAACTGTCATTAAACGCGACATAAGAGTGATTCTTTTATGACTTTCCATGAAGTCAATCACGCGCAAAAGAATCGTAGTAGTTTGCAAAATTATACTATTTAAGATCGTGACTTCATGTTTAGTATAAGGCACATCTCCGTCATCTTCAACCATGATAAACCCAACTTTAGTTTTCTCAATCTGCAAAGGAATAAGTGCGACATGATTATCTCCAATCTTCTTGGTCGTTACTCCTCTCTTAGAAAATGATTTATCGACAATTGAAAGATACTCTTCAGTTTGCAACTTTTCATAATCACAATTAGTAGAAGTAAACTCTTCAAAAGTACCTCTCTCTTGATCAAAAGTAGCAATAATAAAGCCGGTTGGGGCTACTAAAGAATCTAGAAGTTTGGCAAAGAAGAAGATGATTCTGTTCATATCCTTTATTTGTAGAAGTTCAGATATCTTCTTATTAAGAATCATTTTAGTAAATTTCTTACGCGGTGCTATTCGCTCAAACACAAAGCTACTTACGTCATTGCTAAAATATTGCTTTTTATCTAAGAATTGCTGGTAAATATCGATATTGGCGAAATCTACCAGATACTCTATTTTCTTTTTGTAATTGATTATATAATTAGAGTGAATTTCCAGAACTTCAAATTGATTAAGTACTTGAATGGTTAATCCCAAGATTTTCACTTCTAATAAGAGATAATTATTCTGTTCACAAATCTTGGACAAACTAAGCAGATCCCGTAGGATTGTTCTCAAGTGGATATTAGGGTAAAGTAAATCTATTTTGCACTTATGATATTTTAGCACTATTTCCCAATAATTATAGTGATATTCACGACAAGTCTGCAAAGCTTCATCATAAAGTTTCTCAGCTTCATCAATCTTATCCATGTGAATTAAGCACTCTATCTCTCTAATTTTGAAGATAGTAGAGGCATAGATATTACGTGAACTATGGGCATATTCTTTGGCAAATTCGATATTCCGGTAGGCTACTTCATAATCTTGTTTAGTTATTGCCAACAGATTTAGTGCGTTATAATAAAACTCTTCTTCTTTAAGCTTAGAGTAGCTAATATGGGGATTATTATTGATTAATTTCTCTAAGGAATCAGTTGCCAATATCTCATAGAGAAAGTAAAAATAAGTCTTTACCAAAGGATCTAACTCTTTGAATTTCAACTCTTTCAAATCGGGATTAATAGAGTAAACAAAGGTTGTATAATCTTTGTAGGTTGAAGTTTTGCTCATAGCCAAAGCGAGATTACGATTTATGCTAGTATCATAATTAATAGCTTCTACATTGTCCGAAATCTCTTTAGCTTTAAGTAAATACTCTTTCGCTTCTGAATATTCACCATATTTTAGCTTAGCTTCAGCAATATTAATATAAGTTAAAACTGCTGTTGATGAATTATAATTCTTTTCCAGCAACTCTTCCGATTTCTGGAATAGTTTGTAACCTTCGTTGGTGAGTCCTTGCTTTAGATATAAATCACCCAGATTATTATAAATCAGAACTAATTGCTTTTGAATATTAAACTTTTCAAACAGGGCAATACTCTTGGAAAGATAGACTTTAGCTTCATCTAAACGTTTAATTGAAGAGTAATAAGTACCAAGATTATTATACACAACCGCGATAATGATAATCATCTCATCATCAGGTGCGGCCGGCATTTTCTCAATAATATTTTCTTCTATTTCAATAGCATCCATTATCTTGCCACTGCTAAACATAAGTATGCTTTTTCTATCTTTAAATTGGAAATAATACTTTTCATCTAAGGTAGAATAATCTATTTCATCAAGAATCTCTTTTACCTCGATGAATAAATTTAATCTTTGGTATATCTTAATAGCAACCAGTTTCAGCTCCAAACTTTGCTTAGCAGTTCTAACATGTGCTTCCGCAATAGGAAACAGACCTACAGCATTATCAAAATCTTCAAAGAGAAAATAGATTTTAATCAGAATTAAGTACTTTTCAAACACTGAAGGATATTCTTGCATGATCTTGCATAATTGTTCTGCTTTAGAAATAGAACTAATGATATCCAACTTCTTACTGATTAAGGATGCATCTTTAATTAAATTCTTGTCTAAATGAGGAATACTATCCAGAACATTTATTTTAAGAACATTGATCAAATTCTCAAAGGCTGCATCTTGATTATGTTGCAGATCATTAAGATGATACAGCACCAAATTGTACTTTCTTATCGCTAAATAATCTTGGGCAATTCTGGCATTTTCAATTATTCCCTTGCAAATCTCAGGGTTAGTAACTTCAATATCCTTAAAATAGGAAATTAGTTTTTTTGAATATTCAATCAACTTCTCTTTGCTTGATTCACGAATGAACCTTTTCTTAGCTTCCGGGAAAGTATAGAAGTAAAACTCATCTCTCTTAATCAAGATCTCATTATTTAAAGCATCGGTTATAAAGTGATATAGCTGAAGATCATCGATATCAAAGAAATATCTAATAAGATTTTTACTTAGAGGAGTCTGAATAATGGCTAATTCCATCAAATAAAGATAGCTTTGTTCAGCTAAGTTGCTCATTCTCACATAAATTGAGTTGATAATTGATTCCGGTAACGGAGCGTGATTTACATTATAATCAAAAGCAAAACCAGTCTCACTCCAAATCTTCTGATTATCAATTAAATCAATGAGAAACTCCTGAATAAACACAGGGTTACCACAGGTTCTGTCATAAATTTTAGTCAGAAAATGTTCCGGAACTTCACATCGTAAGAGCTTGATAATGTAGCTTTTAGTCTCTTCATAAGTTAATAGAGGAACCTTAATTATCACCGGTTCATTGAGCTTTCTGATTAATCTGTAGTTATTAAAAGCTACAGCAATAATGATGCGTGAAGTGGAAATAAGATCAGCACAGAAGTTCATAAATTCTATACTGCCATCTTCCAATAATTCAGCATGCCTAATAATGAACACAAGTGGCTTTTCATCTGAAAGATGCTGTAAATAGCTTTTTAAAGAAGCGAAATCTGCTAACATATCTTCCTGCGAGAAATTGGTCATTTTCGCTGCATCTTCTGATTCATAAAGGTACTTTTTAAATTTATCTGATATTTTAGTTAGTTCGTGATCTATTGCCGGACTGCTCTCATTATTGCTTACTGAATAGTGAAATTCTTTGGTCAAAGCATAGAAGGGGTCGTTGTGATCAGTAGTGCATTCATAATCAAAGATGAAGTATTTTCCGGTAAGAATATGATACTTAAAGAGAGTTAGAATATCACCTTTACCAAGCCCTTTACCACCAACCAAAGCGATTAATTTGCCGTTTTCATTCTCCACTGCATCGAGATATTGAGTTAAATTATTGCTAATTGTTTGATTTACATAGTAACTGTTGAATTTGAGATAATTAACAGTTGACCATTGGTAAGAGAAGGGGTATCTTCTGACCTGAATCTTATTAATAAAGTCTATAATCTGAGGCACACTTTCGAATCTATTTTCGGGATTCTTCTCTAATAATCTGATAATTAGTTTCTCAAAGTCTTCAGGGATATCGCTGTTCACCTGTCTGGGTAAACGTGGTAATAAATAATCTTTACTGCCCTGAATCACCGACATTATATGCTTGATAGAGAATGGGAAAGTACCTGTGGTAAGCCTATATAAAGTAACGCCCAGAGCATAGAAATCACTTTCCGGAGTAGGTTCATTACCTAGATAAACTTCCGGAGCAATAAAAGGAATAGAACCGGTAACTTTCTGAGAATCACCTTCCAAATCAATCTTGGAGAAGCCATAATCCATAACTTTTATTTGAGGTCCTGAAGCTGTAAATCTGTAAAGAATGTTGTGTAGTTTAAGATCTTTATGGACTATTTTGTGAGAATGCAGAGCGTGTAAAGCATAACAGATCTGAATAACAATGTAGTAAAGTTCATTAATATTATCTCTGCTTACAGGAAATCTGTTGAGAGGATGACCATCGTAAAACTCACTTAGAGCATAAATACTATTGCCGATATTACCGAAATCCGTAACATTTATCAGGTTGGGATGCTGAATTTGGGTAATATGGTGCATATTATTAGCAGGTAATTTCTTGTAAAATTCAGTAGCATCTATTTGGTTAAAAAGCTTTAATGCGTGTATGGTACCTGTCCGTAAGTCCTTAACTTTATATGCAGTTGCCCAGTTTCCTGAACCCAACTCTTCTAATACTTCATATCTGGAATCTAAGATCATAATTACCTCTCTCAAGTCATATTTAGACATCTCAATAATCTATTTGGTATCCGCTTTTATGTCAAGAGAAGATTGTTCATTCTGAATTATATTCCTGTTCTTTTGGTTTTTTAGGGAATTTGAAGAAATTTATGTCCCTTCACAGTCCATCTTCAGTCTCTTGTTCGTTTGATCTTTGATTTTAAATTGAGCTACCAGTGAGGGTCCTACTAAGCATTCACACATTTTTAGGATGTAACCCTTTATTATAGCAGTTATAGTTGAAGCTAAATAGAGTTATAAATGTAGAGGTTCTTATTAAAATTCTTAATTATAAAAGAAATAGTTTGACTTTTGGACATCGTAATGACTAATGGTTATAACTATTGGTCATTACGATGACCGGAAAGACATAATATTTGTGGATTAGCTATATTTGAAAGATGCAATAAGCATAGTTTTTATCCTCAGATATTTCCGATTTAAGGTTTTGGGAGCCAACACTGGGAACGCACTCATCCCTGAGTGCATCATTGCAAAAGCAATGATAAGACTGGGAACGCACTCATCCCTGAGTGCATCATTGCAAAAGCAATGATAAGACTGGGAACGCACTCATCCCTGAGTGCATCATTGCAAAAGCAATGATATGTTTTTATTAACCTTGCTACTCGCAAGTTTGCACTCAGGGATGAGTGCGTTCCCAGTGAAGAGAAATGCCACTCAGGGATGAGTGCGTTCCCAGTGAAGAGTAGCATAACTAAACTTTTTTCTTGGGATTATCCTGAATATATTTAATCACTCTTGCTAAATGAATTTCATCTCTAATATATCTATCATAATATTCTTTCATCCAAAACTTTCCTTTCCTCTGTAATATCTTATTAGCTTGAGAAGCGGTATAAGATTTCCAACTATGAACAATACTGGATAGGCTATAATTTTCAAAAACTTCAATCAAAACATGAACATGATTTGGCATAATAACCCACTCTATCAAATTATATTTCTTACCATCATAAAATTTCAGAGCATTCTCGACTAAATCTGCAATAGCTTCAATTTGGAGATAACAAGCCCCATACCCATTATCTTCAAATTCGATAATTCTTCTTTGGAGTTCAATATAATATTCAGATTTATAATCCGTCTCGTTTGTAATACTTAGCTCATCTTTCAATTTAATTATGACATCACTTGGTACAGAATCATATAACCTGAAAGTGACGAACTGATATAATTTTTCACAATCATAATGCGGTAAATACCCTCTTGTGTGCCAACCTTTTATTTCGTGCATGTTTTCCTCCTTTAACACATGCATCATTGCAAAAGCAATGATATGTTTTTATTAACCTTGCTACTCGCAAGGTTGCACTCAAGGATGAGTGCGTTCCCAGTGTAGAGAAGTGCCACTCAGGGACGAGCCGTTCCCAGTAAAGAGAACTGCTGCTCAAGGATGAGTGCGTTCCCAGTGAAGAAAAGTGCCACTCAGGGATGAGTGCGTTCCCAGTGAAGAAAAGTGCCACTCAGGGATGAGTGCGTTCCCAGTGAAGAGAAATGCCACTCAAGGATGAGTGCGTTCCCGGTATTAAACAAAAAAGCTCCCTTGCGGGAGCTTAACTAAATGGAATTGGGAGACAATTCTCTATTTAATACGCGGAAGTACTACATTAGTGAAGAACTTTTCAGTTTCTTCTTTTTTGACTCCATATTTGTGAAGGTCATCAGATACTTTTATTGAAGGACCATTGCTGCAGTTTTCTAAGCAGAATGTTCCTTTGAATTCAACTTTATCTTCTACGCCGTGTTTTTTAGCAAGGGCAATTAACTCTTGAAGGACATCATAAGATCCCTTTAAGTAACAGTTAGTTCCCACACAAACGGAGATAATAACTTTCTCGGTTGTACCCTCGGCTGCATCAGCAATTTCCATACCACCGATTCTTCTCTTGTGACCATAATGAGTGTGAAGAGCATAATGAGCTTCATCACTATTAGGAGTTTTTAACCATTCAGCATAGAGTTTTTCTATGGTAGGGTTATTTTGAGATTTCTTGACAGTTGATGTAGCATCAATGCTATACAAGCCTTTGGATCTCTTTACTCTTGCAGCAGCAGTGTTAGGAACAGGTTGTCCGCCACCACCAATACATCCACCAGGGCAAGCCATAACTTCAATAAGATGATATTCAACTTCTTTATTTCTAATCTTTTCAATAAGTCTTTGGGTATTGGCTAAACCGGAAACTACAGCTAATTTAATTTCATGTCCTGCGACATTAAAAGTAGCTTCTTTAAGTCCATCCAAGCCTCTAACTTCTGTAAAGTTAACATCATCAAGTGTTTCGTTGGTTAACTTTTCTACAGCATATCTGAGAGCAGCTTCAGCCACACCACCGGAAGTTCCAAAAATCACACCGGCACCTGAAGAGAAGCCAAAAGGCATATCTAAAGAAGCAGGTTTTAACTCTTCAAACTTAATTCCCATCTTTCTAATCATACGAGCTAATTCAACTGTTGTGATAACAGCATCAACATCTTGATAACCATCAGTACTCATTTCCGGTCTTTTGGCTTCAAACTTTTTAGCGGTACAAGGCATAACTGAAACAACATACATGTCTTCAAGAGAAATATTCATCTGTTTAGCAAAGAACTTTTTGAATACAGCTCCGAACATCTGTTGAGGTGACTTACACGATGATAAGTTATTGATTAGATCTGGACAATTTTCTTCAGCATAAGTCACCCAACCTGGACAACATGAAGTGAATTGAGGAAGTTTTTCCCCTTTAATAACTCTATTTAAGAATTCAGAAGCTTCTTCAACGACTGTTAAGTCGGCACTGAAAGAAGTATCGAATACATAATCTGCACCCATCATTTTAATGGCAGCTACACTCTTATAAAGGTAGTTTTCACCTTCTGTGTGGTGAAATTCTTCACCGATGGCAACTCTAACTGCCGGAGCAATTTGGAATATAACTTTCTTAGTTGGGTCTAGTAAAGCATCCCAAACTTCAAGAGTGTCATCTTTGATAGTTAAAGCACCTGTAGGACAGATACTAACACATTGACCGCAATTAACACAATCAACATCAGAGATGAGTTTACCAAAAGCAGGAACGACATTAATGTCCGGACCTCTATTGATAAAGCCAAGCACACCAACACCTTGAATTTCAGAACACATTCTTACGCAGTCTCCGCAGAGAATACATTTGTTTGGGTCACGCACAATACTTGCAGAAGAAGTATCAAGATCTTGCCAAGGTTTGCGAGGTTTAAATCTAACTTTCTTAACCCCCATATCCATTGCCAATTTTTGTAACACACAGTCGCCACTTTTTACACAAGTGGTACACTCTTGGTGATGATTAGCAAGAAGCAATTCAAGAATCATTCTACGAGTGTTCATGATTTTCTTAGAGTGTGTTTTAATCTTCATTCCGGCTTGTGGTTTCAATGAGCAAGAAGCAATTAAGTTTCCTTTCTCATCTTCAACCATACACATTCTGCAAGCACCGTAAACAGAGAGTTCAGAGTGATAGCAGAAAGTAGGTATTTCAATACCCATACCGCGAGCAACTTCTAAGATGTTCTTTTCTTTTCCAGTAATTTCAACTTTTTTATTATTAATTTCCATATATTGAGTAGTCATTATTTTCTCCTATCCAACTGTAATCGCATTGAATGGGCATGCTTCGTAACAAGCACCACACTTAATACACTTTTCTTGATCGATTATGTATGTCTTCTTAATTTCACCTGTGATTGCTTGAACCGGACAAACTCTGGCACATTTCGAACAACCTTTACATAACTCAGGTACAATCATATAAGTTTTTAAAGCATCACATTCACCGGCAGGACAACGTTTGTCCACGATGTGAGCAAGGTATTCTTCACGGAAGTATTTAAGAGTTGAAAGAACAGGATTTGGAGCTGTTTTACCTAATCCGCATAGACTTGCAAATTTAATTGTTTGAGCAAGCTCGCTTAATAAATCTACATCATCCATGGTACCTTTACCGATAACGATTCTTTCCATGATTTCGAGCATTCTACCAGTTCCTTCACGACAAGGAATACATTTACCACAAGATTCACTTTGGGTAAAGCTCATAAAGTAGCGTGCTGTTTCGACCATACATGTTTTGTCATCAAGAATCACAAGTCCACCTGAACCAACCATGGCACCAGCAGCTTGTAATGAATCATAATCAATAGGCATATCAAGATGTTCTTCTGTTAAACATCCGCCTGATGGACCGCCAATTTGAGCAGCTTTGAACTTTCTGCCGTCTTTTACGCCACCACCAATTTCAAAAACTATTTCTCTTAGTGTGATTCCCATTGGAACTTCAACTAAACCGGTGTTTCTGATTTTACCTGTCATAGCAAAAACTTTGGTTCCAGGAGATTTAGTTGTTCCAACTTCTTTGAACCACTCAATTCCATTATTCATAATAAGAGGAACATTAGCAAGAGTTTCAACGTTATTAATACTTGTTGGTTTGCCAAATAATCCACTTGTTGAAGGGAATGGAGGTTTTACGGTTGGCATTCCTCTTTTACCTTCGATAGAAGAGATTAAAGCTGTCTCTTCACCACAAACGAAAGCACCTGCACCTTGTTTAATTTTAATAGTGAAATCAAAACCGGTACCTAAGATGTTTTTACCAAGAATACCGAATTCGGTACATTGAGCAATAGCAACTTCTAATCTATGAATTGCAAGTGGATATTCAGCTCTGACATAGATATAACCTTCGTCAGCACCAATTGAATAACCGGCAATCATCATGCCTTCGATAATTTTATGGGGATCTCCTTCAAGTAGAGATCTATCCATGAAAGCACCTGGGTCACCTTCGTCAGCATTACAGATAATATACTTTTTAGCAGAATCTGTAGCACGAGTGAATTGCCATTTTAAACCGGTTGAGAATCCTCCGCCACCACGACCTCTAAGTCCTGAAGCTTTCATCATTTCGATTACTTCTTCCGGGGTCATTCTAGTAGCATTCATGAAGCCTTGATAGGAACCATGCACGATAGAATCATTAATGTTCTCAGGATTAATATGTCCTGATTCTTTAAGAACTCTTCTAACTTGTTTTTTATAGAATGGAATTTCTTCAGCAATTTGAACACCGTCAAAAAGGAGTTCATGAATAATTTCATTTTTTATAACTGTTTTATTTATAATATCTTCAATATGTTCAGGTTTTACCTTACAATAGAATACATTTTGAGGAAAGATTTCCACTAATGGACCCATTTCACAGAATCCACGGCAACCTGTCTCTACAATATTTACTTTTTCTCTAATGCCTTTGGCTCTTAGAATTTCGTCAATTTTATTATAAAGAGCACTTTCACCTGAAGAGTGACAGCCTGTTCCTTTACAAAGAGCTATTTGACAATCAAAAATACCTGATTCTCTTCTATAGATAGTAGATAATTCATCTGCGTATTTTTGCTTCTCTTCATTAAGCTTGACTAACCCTAATTTTGCATTAATAAATTCACGACAAGGGATTTTAGGTGTATTTACGGCTTCACGAGTTAATTCTTCAAATATTTTACTCATCGTCGCTCTCCTTCATAGTCATAATAATTCTGGCTACATCATCGAAGTTAACATTGCCATAGACTTTGCCATCTACAACTACTGCAGGGGCTAAAGCACATGCACCGAGGCAAGATACTGTTTCGAGAGTAACATAAAGATCTTCAGTTGTAGTTCCGCCTACAGGAATTTGAAGGTCTTTTTTAAATTTTTTAATAATTTCTGATGATCCTCTCACATGACAAGCTGTACCATCACAAACTTGCACAATGTGCTTACCCTTTGGTTGAGTTGAAAATTGAGCATAGAAAGTAGCTACGCCAAATACTTCAGCTTGAGGAATACCCATTGCTGTGGATACAAATGATAGCATTTCTTGAGGTAAATATCTAAATTCACTCTGAATTGCCTGTAACACCGGAATTAAAGCACTTCTGTCAGTGCCGAACTTCTCTATTATCTCTTTTACCTTTGCAAAATTTCTCAAAGGTTCTTGAACAGTCTCTGTTTTTTCCATCGACTCCTCCATTTAGTTTTTATTTTCTTTATTTTTTCTGTCTATCTTAATAGGTAATTTGCTCCGCAACAGTTACCTAAAATATTTCTTAATAATACTCTAAGTGTACCGCTTTCCCTAAATCAATTAGGTGTTCAGCGATAGACTCCATAATCTTTCTTTTCATTCCAAATTCTTTAGGCATATTAGAAGTTTGATGAGCATCATTTAAAGATTGACCAATCATAATTGTCAGTTCATCAACCAACAAAAACTCTCTTACCAATCTACTAACGCCATCAGTACTTATCTCTAACTTTTTGTAATTAGGTTTAGTTTTGAGCATTTCCAAAGCTCTACTAATAGTGATTATCCCTTCTGTACAAAGGTCAATCCCCTTAATTATCCCAATCGGAGGAACAGTACTTTCTAAAGTTGAGAGATCTACTTCTAACTTCTCTTTCAACTCTCTACTTACGATATTACTGGTTGTTCCGCCACAAATTATCTTGCGTCCTTCACCCTGAATCAACTTATTCACAATTTCTTTATCATTATCAGGATTCTGAGGAGCACCTACTAACATAGTAGCAAAGCATTTCTTTCTGATTTTAATCACTACTGCTGAAGTGTCATCGCCTGGTTCTTTAGCATAAAGTTCGTTGGCTACATTAGTAATTTCAAAAGCTAACTCTTTAGCAGTCATCGGCTTCTTACTAATTCTTTCTATAAATTCAGCAATATGATCCCAACCCCAGCCCAGATTCCAAATACCACCGATACCGGCGTGAGTTTCACCATCAGACACAAAGACTAAAAGGTCTCCTTCTTGTACATCAATAGAAGCCTCATTAATCTTTTTCCCATTAATCTCTCTTGTTTCATAATCTAGCTTTACTGTCTTGCCATTTCTGATGAAAAAAGCAGGCGGGTTATCATACTCAACCAGCTGAAGCTTTCCATTAGAACCAAATTGAGCAACTGAGAAGGTACTGTAAGCTAATTTTCTCACATTACAAGTGGGTAAAGTATCTGTCAAAGTATCTACTATCTCATCAATGCTGCGTCCATTTTGGAGCATCACAGAGATTATCTTGGTAGTTAAAGTAGATAAGATATTTGCTTTAACACCACTTCCCAATCCATCTGAAAGAATTACAGAAGCTGTTTCGTGATCATAATCTTTATTGATAATAATAGAATCACCGCATAATCTTTCATTATGTTTGATTAGCTGAGATTTGGCTATTTCGAGATGCAAATCCCACATCTTAGCTTTCTTTCTTGACGAGAACACCCTAAATCTCCCCTTCTTCTTTTAGAACATCCATTAATTGCAGTAATGTTACTTTTGATTCAGCTGTTGTTTCTCCTAAAAGACTAGCAATCTCCTGAGCAACTCTCATTTGATTATCAATAACTGCTTGAGCTTTCTTTATGGTCTCAGTTTTCATTAATTGGAGCTTTCTTTTATTATGGAAGGAATCTGTAATATTCACGAAGAAACAAGCAAATAAGTCTTCTTCTTCTAATCTGAAAGTAACAGTTTTGACGAATTTACCTGTTTTATGGTGATGTTTAACAACACCGTTATCTTTAGCTATATTTTTGTCAGGGAAAATCTCCTGTGCTAAGATTTCATTAACATTTTCACCAATAATCTTATGAGTTGGCATAATGTTAAAGATAGATAGAAAAGCTTTATTAAACTGAATTATATTTAATTCATCATCTATTACGACTACTCCGTTAGGGTCTTTTTCAATTATCTTTTCAGCTAACGATTTACTATTGTTCATCTTGTTTTCTCCATGATACACCTGCTATGTTTGGTAATTCATTGTGTTTATGCATTTCCCTAAAAAATCTTTTATAATCTGCATTGGGAAGAAACCTTAAGTGAAAATCATCAATCTGAACACAATAGTGTTCTCCACAACTTTTCATGCAAAAGGAAGCTTTCAACTTCCATTTGTCTTGCAATGAGTTTATACTTATATAATTAACTAAAAACTCAACTACTTTTTGAGAGCCTCTATGGCTACAAGAGCTTCCTGCACATACTGTTATAGTCACAACTTCTTCCTTTCTTATTATGTTTAGTCCAAGAACTTTATCGCTATCTGTTTATCGATATCACATGATTAAAAGGAGTGGTATTTGTGTCAATCTTTTTTCGATATATATTTATTTAATCTGCACAAGTTGCTGAATAACAATATATTAAGAAATATTTGAATTTCCTATCTATTATACTAACCCTATATTGTACAATATTTTATATTATTTTATCGATATTAAAAGATAATACTTTGTTTAATCGTTAGAACACATTAGCCAGAAAAGTGGAATTAAATCAACAAAAACTTGTTCAGAAACTTGATAAAACCCTTACACACGCACTTCTTTAAAAACACATTTTTGCAAAAGAAGAATTTAACACGCTTATTCTCTTGAATTATACAAGTGAGATACTTGCTCGCCAAAGCCTCTTCAAAACCACTGTTGGAGCCTATTAATGAAGAAAGCTGTCTGAATAAGTTACCACAATCAAAGCAAATTGTCTCTACCTGAACTTTTCATAATTCTCTCTTAATTAATTAAAAGATACCTAAAAGCTCGCAAAACAATCAACTTTTAAAAACTATTTTAGTTAATTTTAACTATTTCGTTATTTATTTTCTTATCTAATTGTAATCATTACAATTCGCGAAAAAGCCCCAGGTGGTGGAATTCAACAATACACTTGTCAACCTAATATTTAATAATAAAGCCATATTAATGAGTGCTTTACTAAACAAAAAATTAAAAGCTAAATAAGGTTGCTTGACAACTTTTACAAAATAGCTTAAAATTGAATAAACTAAATTATAGGAGTTAATAATGAAAAAGCATTTAATGGTTTTTATGTTTTTAATACTCTCTTCCATGGCGTTATGGGGAGTTGACACTGTTACAGGAGTCTTTGAAAAGATTAATGAATTATCGGAGTTGGAATCAGGCACATATTATGTTATTTATGGTACTTCAGACGATGGTATTGAGGGAAGAGCTACTACCGGAGCGATGAGTAATATTCCTAAGAGCGATTCACAAACTTATGCATTAACAAACAACGCTACAATTTCCACAAATGGTCTTGATATAACTAATCCGGAAAATTCAGTTGTTTGGAAAATCGGCATTACAGAAAATGGATGCAGACTTTATAATGAACAAGGAGAAAAATATGTAGTAGTTAATGATGATTCAGATACAGGGTTTACCCTTAGCACTTCTACTCCTTCAAATGGATATACTGTTACTTATAATGAAAGTGCAACCGAGACTCCTGATGAAAAAGGATTTGACTTTGCTTGGAATGGCGCCACTGGAAACAACAGAGGCTTTTCATTAAGTAAGATTAACAATGTATATGTATGGGGTTCACTTCTTAAAACAGATGATAACAGAAGTAAAGTCGATTTATATAAACTTGTTCCTGTTACTGCCCCTGTTATTTCTCCTACAGCAGGAACTTATAATCATCCCACTGAAGTAACAATAAGTTGTGCAACAGCAGGTGTCACCATCTATTACACAACAAATAATACCAATCCAACTACAAGCTCTACACAATATACTGCACCATTTACCTTAACTGAGAGTAAAACAGTAAAGGCAATCGCTGTAAGAACCGGATTAGATACCAGTTCAATAACCACAGCAAGTTATACTATTACAAATATTCCTTTTACAGGAGTCTTTGAAGAGGTTACTACCGGCTTAAATGGTATAGTATCAGGGGCGCATTATGTTTTTATTGGTTTTGATGCTTCTAATGATGGTTACCATTACGCAATGACCTGTCAGCTGTCGAGCGATCCTGGTTCATTAACAAGTACCACACATAACGAACCTAGTATAATAACTGATCCGTCAACTTTAGATGTTTGGAAAATTTCCGGTGATCAAGAAACAGGATACACTGTTTATAATGAAGAAATGCAACGGTTTGTAGAAATAGGTGCTGGTACAGACATAGGGTTTACGCTTAAAACATCGTCATCACATACATATGATGTTTCTTATACAAATGTAGTTGGTGTTGATCAAAGAGAATTTTGCTTTGCTTGGAAAGGCACTACGGGAACAGACAGAGGCTTTTCAATTGATAAGCTTACTGTCCCAGTAAAAACATGGAAATCCCTTGAAAAAAGTGATACCAACAGGAATGTTTTACAATTATTTAAGCTACAAGCTTGTAAAACACCTACTTTTACTCCTGTAGCAGGAACTTATAATGGAAACGTTGATGTAACAATAAATTGTGCAACTACAGGTGCTACTATCTATTATACTTTAGATGGTAACGACCCAACTACAAGCTCGGATGTATATAATGCACCATTTACCTTGACTGAGAATAAAACAGTAAAGGCAATCGCTGTAAAAGCTAACTTTGAAAACAGTACAATAGCCCAAGCAGATTATGTTATTACTGTTGAAACCCCTACTTTCTCTCCTACAGCAGGAACCTATAATGGAAGTGTTGAAGTAACAATAAGTTCTGATACTGAAAATGCTACTATCCATTATACCTTAGATGGCACTGACCCAACTATAACCTCAGCTGTATATAATACACCATTTACCTTGACTGAGAATAAAACAGTAAAGGCAATCGCTGTAAAAGCTAACCTTGACAACAGTGAAATAGCCCAAGCAGATTATGCTATTACATTTGCAGGAACTTTTGAAAAGGTTACTAATGGCATGGCAGGGATAGAAGCAGGAGCACATTATATTATTTATGGGATTAGAGGTACTAATACCGGAGCTATGACGAATGTAAACACATCTGAAAATACTAGGTTAGGCAATGCCCCTGTAACTTTTACAAATGAAAAAATAATTAATCCGGCAACCAATATTGTTTGGGAGTTACAACCTAACTCTCCGGATGGATACAAAGTGTATAGTGAAGCAGCAAACAGTTATGCAGAAGTAATTGGTGCAGGACTTACGATGAACGCATCTTCATCAAATGGCTATTTAGTTTCTTATAATAAAGATACTAATAATGATAAAGGATTTTTCTTTGATTGGCAAGGCAATACGGGAGCAGGCAAAGGTTTTTCATTATTAACTACTGTATGGGCTGCACTCTCTATAGATCATGAATTAAGAAGTACTGTTGAATTATATAAGCTTGTTACTGTTGAAACCCCGGTTATTTCTCCTGTAACAGGAACTTACCAACACCAAGTACATGTAACAATAGATTGTGCAACCACAGGTTCTACTATCTACTACACTACAAATGGTAATACCCCAACTACAGGCTCTACTTTATATGCAGGAAGATTTACCTTGACTGCAAGCGCAACAGTAAAGGCAATCGCTGTAATTTACTCAACCAACAGTGAAATAGCCCAAGTAGATTATGTTGTAACAAATCCTACTACCGGAGCAGCAGACTTGTTTATTTCTGAGTATGTGTCAGGCTCTGATTATAATCAAGCAATAGAGATATATAATGGAACCGGTGCTACAGTTACCTTGGCTGAAAATTATTATATACAAGTAGCTCGTGGTGGTGAATATTGGGATAAAATTTATAATCTAGATGGTAACATGAGTTCGGGATCGGTTTTGGTAATTTGTAATGCAAATGCTACTACTACTCTCTATGACAAAACAAGAATTCATTTGGAAAATAATCCTCTTACAGGTCAATATGCTGTAGGCCTTTTCTATCGTGATAATCCTGATCCTATTGATGTAGTGGGGATTCAAGAGGGTGAAGATGTAATTGCATGGAATGTTGCCGGTGTTGAAGCTGCTACCCAAAATCACACTTTAGTTAGAAAGTCATCAGTATTCGAGGGAAACACTAATTGGGCTGCTTCTGCAGGTACAGATGAAGATGACTCCGAATGGATTGTCTATCCTAATGATACTTTCGAATATCTTGGTTGGCATAATTTTAATGGCGTGGATGAAACTCTAGATCCTGCACCCGGCACACTCTATATTAGTGAAGTGAGTTATGCTCTTGCAGCAGGTAACACCTTTATGGAACTTTATAATAATAGTGATAATATTTTATCTTTAAATAAGATACAATTAGGCATGCTTACCAAAACATCGGATACTGAATACTCAGATCCAGAATATTTCTTGTTAAAAAATTATAGTGTTCTACAAGATAGAATTATGCCTCCTCATAGCTACCTTGTTATTTCCAGTGGTGCAGATAGAGCAACTTTTCAAACAGAATTTACAAGTTTTGCTACAGGATCTAAATTCATTAAGGGTACCCTAGAAATGCTCTTTGGAGTAATTGCTGTTGCGGGTGGGAGTCAAGGCGAATATAATCCAGGTTCTCCTCGTAGATGGCAGTTAGTCTTGAACACCGCAGCTAAGGACCTAATCATCATAGATGATAGTGGAGATGTTGTTGGTGGTTATGAGAAGACTAGTTACCAGCGTTCACCCGGTGAGTGGGAAACAATAGCTTTCACAGAAACCGAAAACAATGCCACCCCCGGTGAACCTCACACAGATCAAACTCTTCCTGTAACCCTATCCTCATTCATGGCAATTCAAACCTCTGAGAACTTTGCTAAAATAACCTGGACTACTGAATCTGAATCTTCTTTAATAGGTTATAATGTCTTTAGGAATGTAAGCAATGATCAGGACACAGCAGTCAGAGTTAATAGTGCTATCATAGCAGCAGAGAATAGCAGTATGGGTAGTTCTTATAGTTATGTTGATGCACAAGTGCAAATAAACACTACTTATCACTACTGGCTCCAAATAAATGAATTTGACGGTACATCAAGTTTTCATGGACCTTTCAGACTCAGAATAAATGAAAACAATAATCAGTCTGTTGTGATTCCAATTAAGACAACCTTGGTAAATGTCTATCCAAACCCCTTTAATCCTACTACTTCAGTAAGTTTCTATATGGAAAGACCGGAGAATATTAAGATTAATATCTATAATATTAAAGGGCAGTTAATTACAAACTTACTCAATGAGAGCTTTGCCAGAGGCTTCCATAATGTTCTCTGGAATGGTAAAGATACTAATGGTCGTGATTGTGCTTCCGGAGTTTATTTCTTTAGAATGGAAACTCCGAGAGATGTGCAAATCGTCAAGGGAATCCTCATGAAATAGGCAACGCCTATTTCAATTAATAATTGAAGAAAAGATATGTAAGGGCGGAGCGTTTTCCGCCCTTATTTTTGGGCATAGTTTTTGCGACTTCTTCACTGTGATTTATTTCCCAAAAACACAACCCAAAATTCAAAATAATCAAAATTCTTATTGACAAACAAAATAGTAGTTTTACATAATGGCATTGAAATGATGAAGAAAAGATCTTTAGAGTTAGTCACTGTTGGCTATGTAAGAATAGAACTTACCACACTGCTATAACCAAGTAGTTAACAATGAAAAGCCTTGAAGATTAGGGAAGTCCGGTGATTTGCTCGAGATTTGTTTTAGTCTAATTACAAATGTAATTATCTCCAAACAAGAAACAAATCGGAAAAACCACCATAGTATGTACTAAACAATAGTAACAACACTGCAGAAGTGAAAGCAAGATAGTTTCGTATTGCAATGACCGGCAAGCTTTTAATTACATCATTACGTAATCACCGGTTCCGGTATTGCAGAAACATTTCAGCCTTCTCCTTGTTTTGTTACCTCCAAGAAACAACTAACATTATAGATGTTAGAGGAGAGAATACTATGAAAAAAGTTATTTTAACTTTGTTGCTAAGCGTTTTAATAATAGCAAATCTATTTGCTGTGAGTGTAATAATTGGTAACGGAACAACAACATCAGCTTACACACCTGCTATTGGTTATTACAACTATGGCTGGTCACATTTTATTCTACCCGGTGAGGCAATTACAAGTGCAATTAATATTACAAAGTTAGAGTTTGATGTAAGTAATACACCGGCAAACTATATCATGAATTCTCAAGTTGTTTATATGAAATTAACTTCAGCCACCACAGTAACAGCAGCTTATACTGATGATCCGATCGCTGCAGGCTATACTCAAATTTATAATAGTCAGGTAACTTGGAATGGTGCCGGTTGGCAAGGAATTAACTTAACAAATCCCTTTGCTTATGATGGAATCTCTAATCTTGAAATTATCTGGGAAAATAGAGATGGATCGTACGCAACTGGTTATCCCATTTTCTACCAAACAAATACCTCTTCTGCATGTGCATATAGATACAAAGATAATAATTTCCCTGATGAAAATGGTAATATTGGAAATACTTATCCTAATACTCGCGTTTCTTGGTTAGTTCCCGGTGAACCAGGTCTTCCGGTTTTAGCTTCACCTGCAAATAATGCTACATATTTGCCAACTGATACAAGCTTATCATGGACAATAGGTTCCAACACAACTTATGCCAAATTATACCTTGCAACCAATGCAGATTTCACAAACGCAGTTATTATTAACCCTGCAACGTCTCCATATTTACCAATTCTTGGTATTGATGTGAGATATTATTGGAAAGTAGTGGCTGTTAGCCAATCAGGATTAAATACAGAATCAGAAACTTGGTCATTTACCACTTTTGCTATCCCTTTTCCCAATGCTGATGTTAGCTTTGATGGAGCAAAGGTTACAAATCAGAGCATTCCGATGGAACCATATTTCAATTATTCTATATCTCAAAGCATTTACAACCGAGCAGAGTTTAATATGGGAGCTGCAGCTATTACTTCCATTAGCTATCTCTATAATAAAAACTCAAATTGGTCTGAGACTATAGAAATTTATATGAAGCATACTACTAAAGATACCTTTTCAGGAAGTAATGATTGGGAAATGAATAACCTTATCCATGTCTATAGTGGTTTAATTTCGGTAAATAGAACAGAGGAAGTTGTTACCATAAATTTGGATAATTTGTTTATTTATAATGGCAGAGATAATTTACTTGTTTTATTCTATGCTACCCAGCCCGGATGTGTAACTAATAATGATGAATTCTATAGCTATTCTGTAGAAGGTAATAGATCACTGGAGAAACATGTTGATAGTGTTAACTATTATGCAACTTTCCCAAGCGTTAACACTGAAGGCACTTTAAAAGAATATTTGCCTATTACAGGTTTTAATTATCAAGCCCTATCGGGTGAGCCGGAATTTACTGTAAGTGCTGATACATTAACTTTCCTTGATCACGATATGGGAGGAATGAACGATTCCAAAATCTTGACAATCTCTAACAACACTGCGTCTCCACTTACTATTAATAGTGCATTTATAGGCGGTTTAGATGATAATCAGTTCCGAATATCAAATACAAACACTTACCCTGTAACTCTTATTTCCGGTGGTAACATGTCAGTAAGCGTCATATATGGTCCTACTGCTGTAGGAGAACATGCAGCTAGATTGGAGATTGTTGATAATCTAGGCAGAGTTCATTATGTACAACTTGTAGGTAATGCAATTGACAACAATATTTATGCTGAAGATTTACCCTGGAAAGAGGATTTTGAAGAAGCTTTAAGCGGTTGGTATATGCTTAGAGACTCTAATTCTCAAGACGCAGGAATATCAATAACTTCGGAACCCTACTTTGTCCAAAGTGGAACTAAAGCTATCAAATTCTATAACGCCGGCGATGTAAATGCAGACCTGCGGTTAATTGCCCCTAATCTAGTGCCTGATATGGGAGGGTACAGACTAAGATTTTGGATGTGGGGAGCTGAAGGAAGCCAACTTATCTTAGGAAAATATGTTTTCGGTTTTGCTCAGTTTGTACCAATTCAGACATTAACTGTCCCAGGCTACTTCCAACAAATGATAGTTGAGTTTCCTCGCGTCAGAGCTAATGAAAGATTGGCTTTTAAGCCTATTTTCTCAGGGTCTCAACAACTTGTTCTTTTGGATAATATTACATTTGAAACTATTCCTACAACCGCGGTTGCAGAACTTAATACTAATCTACTTGATTTTGAAGAAATTAAAGTAACACAGACCTCTGAGCTTCAATCTGTAACAATCAGTAATGTTGGTATTGGAGAACTTACTATCAATCAAATTGCCATAACCGGAGTCAACGCCGGTGATTTTGCTTTCTCTGTGAATGCTGAAGCCTCATGGAATCTTTATGCTAATGAATCTTTAACCATTAGTGTTACATTCACTCCGACTGGTGTAGGTGTAAGAGAAGCCACTCTGGTTATCACGGATAATCTTGGCAGAACTAGTGAAGTTCTGCTCAGAGGCAGTGCTTACATTCCCGGTCAAGGTTCAACTTGTGCCAACCCCATACCACTGACCTTCCCTACAGGCGATATTACAGATGATACAGGAAATTATGGTAATGATTATCATGCGAATTGGGTTAGTCCAACTAACTCTTACCTTATCGGCGATGATGTAGTTTATCAATTTAGTTTAAATAGTCCAATGCTCTTAAATGGCACAGTTACTACAACAGATGGTTGGATAGGTGTTTTTATTTTACAAGATGAGCCTAATGAGGAAGCTCCTGTTTCTGTGATTTTAGCAAAAACTTCTTCTGGAACTAGTGTAAGTTTTGATAATAATATCCTGGCTGCCGGAACTTATTATCTAATAATCTCAAGCTTGCCATCTCCTCAAAGCATAGCTTATACTCTGAATTTAACAACTCAGCCACTTCAGGTTACCGGTGCTGCAACTAATCCCTCTCCTATTAATAATGCAACTAATGTCGCCCTAATGGGTGCTCTCACCTGGCAATCAGATGTTTTTGCCAGTGGGTTCTATCTTTATTTATCAAGCAACAGTAGCTTTAACAGCGTTTCTCCTATAAATCAACCTGGTACAAGTTATGCCTTTACCGGTTTAGACTATGATACCACATATTACTGGAAAGTTATTCCTTATAATGCATACGGTCAGTCAACTGGAAATGTTGCAGTATGGTCATTTACGACAATGTCTGACCCGGTTGTCTCCATGCCTGTTGTTGTAAATTTTGAAGGATCAACATCTATACCCGGCGTGATTTCAAGCAGTAATATGGAAATCAGTTCGACACATGGTAATTGCAGTAATGGTTTGTATGGTTATGTTTCAGCTTCATTTGCTAATAAATATGCACAGTTCCAAGTTATGGGAAATGTAGAAGCAGGAACAGAGCTTAATTTTGAATATAGAATTATGAAAGAATCGAGTTATCCCGGTGATGCTCATACAATATCCGGCTATGATCGTATTAGAATCAAGGTTTCTGATGATTTAGGTGTTAATTTTACTACCTTAACAGAAATAAATAACACAAACCATGTAGTTTCGACAAGTTTTGCTAATGTCTCTGTTCCTTTAGGAAACTATGCAGGTCAACAAATAATCGTAAGATTAGAAGCTAGTTGGGGTAATGGTGACTATTATGTAGATTTTGATAACTTCTACTTCAGAGTACCTCCAACAATCCCGGTTGCTACTCTTTCGGCAGATAATTTAGACTTTGGGATAGTAAATATTAATCAATCTACTTCTAAACAACTCTCTGTAACTAACACAGGTTCAGGAAATCTAACAATCACTAATGTTTCTATAGAAGGTCTTAATAGCGATGTATTTAACTTTTCAAGTGGAACTCCACTGCCGGTGATTCTCACAAGGGGTGGGCAACCATTGGTTATCACAGTAGGTTTTAATCCTTTGCTTGATGGTAATAAAGAAGCTGCTCTGGTTATTACAGATAATCTTGCTAGATCCACGAAATCAGTTATTCTCAGTGGTTATTGCAATAGCCCGGTTATACATTCACTTCCCTTTACTGAAGGATTTGAAAGAAGTAATGTTCACAACTCAACAACAGTAAATTCATGGACCCAAATTACGGTATCCGGTACTTCTGTTTGGACTATTAATAAAACATATACAAATTATAATCGCACCCCGCGAACTGGTGATTATAATCTTACCTTACAATACAATAATAAGCGTTTGTTGATAAGAGCTGTTCAACTTGTCGGTGGACAAGCGTATGATGTTCAACTATATGCAAGGCAGGATATTGACCGAGGAGCTACCGTTGGTATTTACTATGGTACTGTGGCTAATGTAGCTTCAATGGTAAGTGTTACCGGGCAAGTTGATGTTGTAAGTGGGAATTATCAGTTAATCAGAGGAACATTTACTCCTGTCACAGATGGTATCTATTATCTTGGTATCAGAGGAGAGCTTACCGGTGGTCCCATGTACCTAAGTATTGATGATATTACAATTAAGCTAGCAGGACCTGATCAACCTGATGTCCCTGTTAATGTTACTATTACAACAACAGCAAACGGTTCAATGCTCCATTGGGATCCTGTTTATAATGCAAACTCCTATAATATCTATGGCTGTAATTCCCCTGATGGCGAGTTTCTTATGATTATTTCAGTGGGAACTACATATTTTAATGCAGCTGCTAATACCAAAATGAAATTCTTTAAGGTTAAAGCTAATTCGGAACCCGCAATGCCTACAAAAAAGACCTTTACACATATTTACACAAATTAATTGCATGTTGAATCGTGGATTTGTTTAATTATTGAATTGTTTAATTGATGAAGAGAATAGCTTCGGAGGCTTTTCAAGTCCTCTACCCCCTCTGTATTTCAGAGGTCTCCAGCGTGTGAAGGCATAGCTTTCTACTCCGCTTGTAAAGCTATGTAGAATGTATTAGCGACGACTCAAGGGGTGGCATGGTATTTCCATGACGAGGTGGTCTCTTCAATTTTCTCCTCTTTCATTAGCTGTAGAGGCGCAACACTTTGCATCTTCCCTATATTTTCCTAAACCCTCAACCCTAAACTTTTCACTCAACTCTTCACTCAACTCTTAACCCTAAACTTTCAACTCTAACAATGCATCTCTCCTTATTATTTTATTTTTAATATTCAATATAACAATAATACACTTGACAGTTATAATTGAAAATAATTTCCTAGTTTTATAATTATGTAAATTATTTTAATAGTGAGATGTTTCATTTTATAACTAATTTAACGATTATAATAGAGCATTAAGAAACATTCAAACTTAAAAATTTGAATATGTTATTAAATTAAAAAATTACACTACGTGAGGGGAAAAATGAAACAAACATTTTTATTATTTTCACTATTTATGTTAACCTTATCAACTGCTTTTGCTTTAAATGCTCCTGATATTGTTGTTAATCCTTCGGAGTTCAATGTAACTCTTACAACCGGTGGTAGTAGTACAGAGTTCTTGACTATTACTAATAATGGAAATGGACAACTAGATGCTTCCTTAAGTATCGGAGCAAACAGAATGAGATCCGGCACACCGGAAATTATCTATGGGCAAGCACAAGATATTAAAGATGTTTATACCGAATTAAGCTCTAATGAGAGCTTTTTTCCAAGTACTAAGAATATCATTACCGAGAGAACAGCCAATTATTCAGTTTTGTATGTTAATGGAATGTCAGGAGATACGGCATTTAGAGAAGCTATGGGTAACCTAAGCAATGTGTCATCCTTTGAATCGTTCGACGCTGGATCAGCTACACCTACTGTAGCTTACATGCAAGAGTATGATGTGGTAATAGTTGCCTCAAATACTTATCTTTTTAGTCAAACAGATTTAGGTGATAATCTTGCTGACTATTGTGATGCCGGTGGTAAATTAATAGTTTTGGCCGCTAGTTTTTATTCTGGTGGCGCCTGGACTCTAAGAGGTGCTATTACAGGCACTGACTACCTGCCTTTAACTGTAACCAGTTATTATACGGGTACAGCTACCGGAAATATTTTCATTTCCCATCCCATCACTGCTGATGTTTCTACAATATCCACAAGTCATTATGCACAGACTCATACGCAAGGCGAGGGTGTTTCTTTGGGTACATACTCAAATGGCTACCCAGTTGCAGCCTATAATCCTAATAAACCTATTGTAGCAATTAATGTTTACCCTATGAATGACAATTGGGGTGGTGATTTTATTCAAATGGTCAGTAATACTATTAGTTGGCTATCTTCTACATGGATTTCATTATCCGAAACCGAAATATCAATTGCACCGGGTGCCTCTGAGACTATTGAAGTAACCCTAACTTCGGGAACATTAGCCTTTGGTGCTTATACTCAAGCAATTAAGATTGCATCCAATGATCCGGACTCACAACTGCTTAATATTCCGGTAACTATGACTGTAGTAGAGCCTTTAGTAGCGAATTTTACAGCTTCTGAGCCTACTATCTATTTAGGGGAAAGTATTGTCTTTACCTCTTCATCTACCGGCACTATTACTGATTACCTTTGGGACTTTGGAGATGGCAATACTTCCACAGAAGAGACCCCAAGCTATACTTATAGCCAAGCAGGACTTTATAGCGTTACTCTGACAATTTCGAATGCTATCAGCACTGATACAATCACTAAAACAGATTACATCACAGTCAATGATTATCCTGATATTGCTGTTAATCCTGCAGAATTTAATGTAACTCTTGCAGCCGGTGGCACTAGTACAGAATACTTAACTGTCACTAATAATGGGCAAGGACAATTAAATGCTAGTTTAAGTATCGGTGAAAACAGAGAGAGAACAGGCAGCTATTCAGTCTTGTACATTCATACACTTAACGGAGAAGATACAACTTTTAGAACAGCCGTTAGCAATCTTAGCAATGTGTCTGCTTTTACTGAGTTCGATGCTGGATCAGGGACCCCTAATATTGCCTACTTGCAACAATATGATGTGGTAATAGTTTCCACATATTTTACTATTAGCAATTCAATTCTTTTAGGAAATAATCTTGCTTCCTATTGTGATGCGGGTGGTAAGCTAATAGTTTTAGGAGGCAGTTTTGGAGCTAGCAGCGGTCAACCATTAAGTGGCTCTGTCATAGGAACTGACTACATGCCTTTAGCTGTAGCGACTAGCACTTTTACAGCAGTTACCGGAAATAATTTCATTTCACATCCCATCACACAGAATGTTTCAACAATTTCAACAGATTATTATGCACAAACATCTCTACAAGGGGATGGTGTTTCTTTAGGTTCATACAACTATACTAGCAATCCAATTGTTGCTTATAATCCTCATAAAGCTATTGTCGCAATTAATGTTTTTCCGTATGGTTATTATTGGAGTGGCGATTTGATTCAAATGGTCAGCAATACCATTGATTGGTTAGGCACTGCTAACGATTGGTTAGCATTATCAGCCACTGAACTAGCAATCGCCTCGGGTGCCTCCGAGACCATAGAATTAACCTTAACTTCCGGAAACTTAGGGTTTGGAGCTTATACCCAAGCAATTAATATCACCTCCAATGATCCGGACTCACCACTACTAAGTATCCCTGTAACTATGATAGTAGTAGAGCCCTTAGTTCCAAATTTTACAGCTGATGAACCTACTATCTATTTAGGTGAAAGTATTCAATTTACCAATACATCTACAGGCACTATCGTTGATTACCTCTGGGAGTTTGGAGATGGAAACACTTCCATAGAAGCAAGCCCAAGCTATACATATACCCAATCAGGCCTTTATAGCATTACTCTGACAATTTCGAATGCTATCAGTTCTGAGTTATTAACTAAAACAGATTATATCACAGTCAATGGTGTTCCTGATATTGCAGTTAATCCCGGAGAGTTTAATGTAACTCTTGGAGCGGGTGGCTCTAGTACAGAATACTTAACTATCACTAATTATGGAGAAGGTGTCTTAAATACTTCCTTAAGTATCGGAGCAAATAGAGTGAGAAGTGGCATACCTGAAATTATCTATGGGCAAGTTCCTAGCAAGAATATCACTTCCGCTAGATCAGGCAGTTATTCAATCTTGTATGTTCATACACTTGATGGAGGAGATTTAACTTTTAGAACAGCTATGAGAAATCTTAGCAATGTGTCTGCGTTTACTGAGTTCAATGCTGAATTAGGGACCCCTAATGTTGCCTACTTGCAACAATATGATGTGGTAATAGTTTCCACATATTTTACTATTAGCAATTCCTCACTTTTAGGAAATAATCTTGCTGACTATTGTGATGCGGGTGGTAAGCTAATAGTTTTACAAGGTAGTTTTTGTTCCGGTAGTCCTCTGCCCTTAAGTGGTGCTATCATGGGTACTCAGTACATGCCTTTAGCTATAGCGAGTGATAGTTGGAATGGAGTTACCGGGAATACTTTCATTTCACATCCCATCACACAGAATGTTTCAACAATTTCAACAGATTATTATGCAACGACAACTACGCAAGGAGATGGTATTTCTTTAGGTTCATACAACTATACTAGCAATCCAATTGTTGCTTATAATCCTCATAAAGCTATTGTCGCAATTAATGTTTTTCCGTATGATTCTTATTGGAGAGGCGATTTGATTCAAATGGTCAGCAATACCATTAATTGGTTAGGTGGAGCTAGCGATTGGTTAGCATTATCAGTCACTGAACTAGCAATTGCTCCGGGTGCCTCTGAGACTATTGAAGTAACCCTAACTTCCGGAAACTTAGGCTTTGGAGCTTATACCCAAGCAATTAAGATTGCCTCTAATGATCCGGACTCACCACTGCTTAATATCCCTGTAACTATGACCGTAGCAGATATGTTAGTAGCAGATTTCGTAGCTGTTGAGCCTACTATCTATTTAGGTGAAAGTATTGAATTTACTTGTTCATCTACCGGCTCAATTGATGAGTATCTTTGGGAGTTTGGAGATGGCAACACTTCTATAGAAGAGACCCCAAGCTATACTTATACCCAAACTGGTAGCTATAGCGTTACTCTGACAATCACGAATGCAATTAGCAATGATACAATCACTAAAACAGATTATATCACAGTCAATAGTGTTCCTGATATTGCTGTTGATCCCGGAGAGTTTGATGTAACTCTTAGAGCCGGTGACAGTAGTACAGAGTATTTGACTATTACTAATAATGGAGAAGGTGAGTTAGAGTGGGAATTAGTTATAGGAAATGCTAGTAGAGCATTTGCAAAGAGCGATGGTTTCCGACGACCTGCTTCACAGAGAAACATTTCTGCTACAAAGAATACAACAAATAGTAATGATACTTCTATTCCCACAATTAGGAGTGAAAGGTACTTTAATACCAATAAATCAAGATCGAAAAATGTCCTAATATTTAGAGATAATTTAGCTTGGGGATATAATGTTATTGTTCCGGCATTAGAAAATTTGGGTGCTACCATTTCAATCGCAAGTGCGTCTGATATGAGCACTGTTGATTTGAGTGTCTATGACCTCATACTTTTTGAATCAGAACAATCTTCATCCTTCTACAATAGCTATGTCACTAATAAAATTAGATTTGAGAACTATCTTTCTTCAGGCGGTGTGATAGAATTTCATACTCAAGCTAACTATGGAGCCAACATGCAATTCCCTGGAGAAATGACTTTTTTAAGTGATGGAACGAATGATTACAATAACTATATTAACGATGCGACACATCCTATCGTAAGTGGATTAGTTGCTCCTCTTTATGGTACTGCTGCTAGCCATGGAGCTTTTGCTAACCTTCCAAGTGGATCTAATACTATTGTGATAAATGAATCTGGTTTCCCAACCATGGTAGAATATCAATACGGATTAGGAACAGTACTAGCTACCACTATGCCTCTTGAATTCAATTATAACAATAGTTACTCTTCAGGTGCATTATTACCAAGATTATTGGAGTATTCCTTAGGAGTTGAAACGCTTAACTGGTTAACTGCCACTCTAAGTTCCGGAACAATTCCGGCAGGTTCTTCAATTGATGTAGAACTAAACATTAATTCAGAAAACTTAGAAGCTGGTATCTATACCAAAGCAATTAATATCACCTCCAACGATCCGAATGAACCAAGTAAAAACATCCCTGTAACATTGACCCTAGTAGAAGAGTTAGTTGCAGAACCTGCAATTGGCACTCTCTTTATTAGTGAAATTAGTCACTCCGGAGATGCAAATACTCAGTATATGGAGCTATATAACAATAGCGATGATGTTTTATCATTAAGCAATATAGCATTGCGTATGTCAGGTGCTTCAAATGCTAGCTTCATGCTCAATAACGCGAGCTATCTTGGTGATAGGATAATACTTCCTCGTAACTACTTTATAATTAGCAGTTATGCAGACAGAGCTACTTTTGAAGCAACCTTAGGCACTCTTCCTGAAGGTGTTAATTTCCTTCAAGGTGATCCAGGAATGCTCTTTGGAGTAGGTTCAGGCTACAGATGGGAAGTAGTGCTAAATATAGTAACTAAAGGCGAGACAATTATTGATGACACTCTAGAGCTTGCCGGTGGTATTGATAACACAAGCTATCAATCTTCACCGCATGTTTGGGTATATAGTAGTTCTTCAGTAGGTACACCTGGTGCACCTCACCAAGACCAAACTCTACCGGTAACCTTATCATCATTCATGGCAGTACAAACTGCTGAGAACTTTGCTCAAATTACCTGGACAACAGAGTCTGAAACTTCATTAACAGGTTATCATATCTATAGAAATGAGATTGAGGAAGAAGAGACAGCTATTAGGGTTAATAATAGCTTAATTGTTTCTCAAAACACAGATAACGCTAATCATTACAGCTATATCGACAATGAAGTTGAGATGAATACCACCTATTACTATTGGCTACAAATTAATGAATTTAGTGGTTTTAGCAGTTTTTATGGACCTTACGAAATTAGAATCAGCCAAGATAATGATTCTCCAGAAATCGTAATTCCTACTAAAACTACTTTAAGAAACATCTATCCAAATCCATTTAATCCTACTACAACTGTAGGTTTCTATATGGATAAGGCAGAGAACGTTAAGATTAATATCTATAATATGAGAGGACAATTGATCACAAACTTAACCCGAGCTAACTTTGCTGAAGGCTTCCATAATGTTGTGTGGAATGGTAAAGATACTAAGGGTAATGATTGTGCTTCAGGAATCTATTTCTTTAGAATGGAAACTAAGAATAATGTTCAAACCCTTAAGGGTATTTTGATGAAGTAAACTTCATCAATTAGCAATTAGCAATTAGCAATGAGCAATTGAAGAAAAAGATATGTAAGGGCGGAACATTTTCCGCCCTCTTAAAAAGATATGTCAGGGCGGAACTTTTTCCGCCCTCTTCAAATCCCCTACCCCCTTTGTATTTCAAAGGTTTCTGGCGTGTGAAGGCGAAGCTTCCTACTTCGGTAAAAACTATGTAGGATGAATTAGCGAAGACTCAGGAAGGGTGCCGGTATTTTCGGCGGGGTCGAGGTCTTCAAATGCATGTTTAATCGTTGATTTGTTTAATTTGTAATTGGTTGGTATTGGCTAGGAAACCTATTTCACTGGGATTGCGGATGCCCACATCCGTATTCATTTCCCTTCAGCGAAGGGGAATCTTGTCCTTCCGAAGCATATCTTATTTCTATCTCCTTGATGGAGACAGATTTAATACGGACGTGGGCGTCCGCAATCCCAGTAATAAAGACCTCACACTTAAATTTGCTTAATGGTTTAATCAACTGACGTTGGCAACGAGATCTCTTAAACTCATCTTCACTCTGTGTTAAGGGTCTTTCTCTTCTTCTTCATGTATTTCATGAAGACTCCTGGTAAAAACTCTTCCTTTCTAATAGCTAAATATAACCCCACTAGTAGGCAGAATCCAATTAGTAGCCTCTGTTTCGAGCATAACCGCCCCATACAGCTTAGTAATCACCGGATATTGAGAATCACCGGTAAAGAGTGTAACAGTCTCTACATGGGTGATTTCAGTCGGAAATTCAAAGGTTATTTTCACCCCTTTTGTTGGTTCTGAGATAAAGACACTAAGTTGGTGTGAGCTTTTGGGGTAAAGCGTGGTCGTCTTAATATAGAAATCACATTTCTTGCCGATAAATTCGTCCCATTCCTGGTTAGTACAAGCATATTCCAGAACTGTATTCGTATTATGTAGCGAGATTTGTGCCGGAATGTTATTCACTGTAACTTCTGTAATAACAAAGCTATCAGTGGAGAGAGCCAGTTCGTTACTCAAGAGCCAGCGATACTCGACCAAAGGATTTTTGAAATACTTATCCAGCGTTTCAGAATCGGTAGCACAGGCAATTAAGAATGAATTAGTAGAGAGTCGTTTGGTATATTTTAGTTCTGTTTCGACAATATAGAACTCACTATTTTGGGGATCAGAAGTGAACTTGATTTTATGGTCAAATCCTGTTCGATAGGAGATATTACTATCAGCTTCTTTGATGAAGTTGCTGATAATTCTTTTGAAGAGGACTTGCGATATTTCATTACTGTTAATTCTTGTTTTGAGTGCATCTTGAATCACATTCGTGAGTGTATTGTCGGTAAAATCCAGAGAGTAGAACTCACGACGTAAGCGTGGTTCACTGGCTATAATCTCATTCTCATAGTAGTAGTAGCGTTTGGCTCTTTTGCCTGTTTGGGTAGCTAATTCATAGGGAGAACCGGCATAGAGAGTAGTTAATTCTTCCAAGCGAAGAGCTTCCTCACCAAAAAGAATAACATTCTCACCGATTTGCGGGTTATCCAAACTACTCACATCAATACTGACCATATCCATGGAAACTTTGCCCACGATAGGCAGCAGTTTATTTTGGTAAAGAACTTTGCCTTTATTACTCAGCATAAAGTTGTAACCATCAGCATAGCCAATAGGTAAGATTGCGTATTTGAGAGTTTGATCGGTAAAATAAGTTCTATTATAGCTGATTGATTCGCCGCCTTTGGCACTTTTAAGTTGGCTAATAGTAGTGATGAATTTCATGACAGGTTTTACATTAACAAGAGACTTTAGACTTGGATGTGGGTAGATTCCAAAGGTGAGAATTCCCAGCCTGACCAAGTTCATTTTAGTAAAGTGGAAATTGACAACACCGCAACTATTAGAAGCATGGAAATAGGTCGGTTTAATCTGCTTAAAATCAGCTAGAATTTGGTCGGTAGTAGTACAGAAAAGCGAGTATTGTTGATTGGTAAACTCTTGATTTGCTTCACTTTCAGCAAAGTGGGTGAATATTCCATCGATAGTCAAATATTCAAGAGTAGTAAGTTCTTGGCAAAAGGAAAAAGCCTCGTCAGCTCTAATCCCACTTCTATTCATGCCGGTATCAATGTTGAGATGTATTTTAATAGTTTTGTGGGATTCCTGTGCTAATTTATCTAGTTTGCGCGCAAAATCAAGATCATTCACGGTAGGGATTAAGTCATATTTAATAATGTCGGAAAGCTCTGATTCGAGTGAAGGCGAAAGCAATAAAATAGGAGTATTAATATTATGATAGCGAATGAGTAGAGCTTCATCAACACTTGCCACACCCAGCATTGCAGCTCCGTTCTTGATAGCATATTTGGCAATTTGAAAAGCACCATGTCCATAGGCATCAGCCTTGATTATTTGCAGGAATTTCTGCTCCGGGGTGAGAAACTTCTTGAGTTCTCGGAGATTACTCTCATAATGAGAAAGATTAATTTCAATCCAACTTCTCTCGTTTTCCATTGCTTCTCCCCTATTAGAAGTATGAGGCTGCTATTTCAGCCAGCTTGGAGCGTTCACCTTTCAGCAAGGTTAGATGTCCCACAAGTTCTTCTCTTTTCATCTTTTCCACCGCTATGGAGAGTCCGTTTGAGACTGAATCTAGATAAGGAATATCGATTTGATAAGGATCTCCGGTTAGCACAATCTTAGTATTCTCACCTGCACGCGTAATAATGGTTTTCATCTCGTGTGGGGTGAGGTTTTGAGCTTCATCAATAATCATAAATTGATTAGGCAAGCTGCGTCCTCTAATATAGGTAAGTGGTTCCAGTTCAATAAAGTTAAAGTCTAAATAGTCATTTACGGTTGGTTTTTTCTTACCAAATATCTTGCCGTTATCATTTAAATTATATTCATTATGACCTTGAATCAGAATCTCCATATTATCATAAATCGGTTGCATCCAGGGATTAAACTTATCATCTTTCGTACCCGGGAGGAAACCCAAATCTTTGCCTAGAGGCGAAATAGGTCGGGAGACTACAAGTCTGTTATAATCATCAGCTTCCACAACTTGGTGAAGTCCGGTAGCAATAGCAATCAGGGTCTTACCTGTGCCAGCGATTCCGGAGAGTGAAACAAGTCTGACACTACTATCGAGAAGCAGGTCAAACGCCATCCACTGTTCATCATTGCGAGCCACGATACCGAATATTTGCTGTCCTGTATAGTGTTTAAGCAGGTGGAATTTATTGTCTATGAGGGAGTAACGAAGAATTAGTTTATGCTTAGGGTTTTCAAGATTATCCACGAGTTTAAGAAAGTGATTCGGCGTTACATCTCCCAGTTTATTAGGATATACGCCTTTCTCTTTAGCTTTTTCAATTTGTAGCTTAGTAGTTTTCATAGCTGTGAAACCGGTATAGACTTCATCACGATTCACTTGATCCGGCTCATAGTTTTCTGCTTTTATGCCCAGACAATCAGCTTTAATTCTCACATTTGTATCTTTAGAAAGCAGAATAACATTTATTTCAGGAAACTTCTTCTTAAAGTAAGCAGCAGTGCCGATAATCCTATTATCATTAGTGTCAAGAAGCTGCACTCCATCTATGTTTAGGTCAGAATTAATAACGCTAACCTGCACTATGCCACCGTGCTCAGTAAGAACCCCATCTTTCAGAGAACCAAGCTGGCGAAGTTTATCCAAATGTCTGCCAATGAGTCGTGCATTCCTGCTCTTTTCATCCACGCCTTTCTTGAATTGGTCAATCTCTTCAATAACTGTCATGGGGATAACGACGCGATTATCTTCAAACTGAAACAGGGCATCAGGGTCGTAAATTAACACATTAGTATCAAGTACAAATATCTTTTCCATGCCTCTCCCTTAAAAGAATGAACTTAGCAAGTCATTGATGTTATTAATTTTAGTACAGAATGGTTGAAGTTTAGTGGGAATCTCTGCCTTATCGGAAATGACAATCTTCTCAAAACCCAGTTTAATCGATTCCTTGATTTTATCAGTTATCCCTTTAGCTACTCTAATCTCGCCATTCAATCCCACTTCTCCAATAAACACTGTATTTCGCAGAATAGCAATATCTGTGAAACCGGAGAATATCGCAGCCACGACAGCTAAATCCATAGCTGAATCTTTGCTTTTGAAGCCACCTATAATATTAATAAAGACATCATTAGAGCTAACCGGAATACCTGTGTGTTTTTCTATTACTGCCAGAATCATAGAGAGCTTCTTCTGTTCATAGCCGACTGAAACGCGGGCAGCATTGCCAAAACTGGTCTTGTTAAGTAAAGCTTGAATTTCGATAAAGAAGTTACGTGAACCTTCACTCACACAAGAGATTACATCACCGGAATGGTTATCGTTGCGACTTAAGAAGATAATGGAAGGATTCGCCACCTCTTCTAAGCCTTTATGATTCATTTCAAAAATACCAATTTCATTTGTTGAACCAAATCTGTTCTTAGTGGTCCTTAGAATCTTGAAGAATCCATCTTTTTCACTTTCAAAATAGAGAACTGTATCAACCATGTGTTCTATAGTTTTAGGTCCGGCAACCACGCCATCTTTGGTAACATGACCTATGATAATGGTAGGGATATTCTCCTTCTTGGCAATCTTGGTAAGATAGTTACTACACTCCCGAAGTTGCGTAACACTTCCCAGATAATTATCTATTTGAGAAGAGTAAACAGATTGAATAGAATCCACAATCAACATATCAGGCTGAAACTCTGAAATAGCTTCATCTATTTGTTCTATATTATTGCTACACATTAGATAAATAGCTTCAGAATTAATGCCCAACCTAATGCTTCTCAGCTTTATCTGCTCCTTACTCTCTTCACCGGAAACATAGAGAATCTTCTTGTGCTGTTGAGCAACTTTATCAGCTACCTGCAACATTAGCGTGGACTTTCCTGTACCTGGTTCACCACCCAAAAGAATCACCATTCCGTCAACAAACCCTCCACCAAGCACACAATCAAACTCCTTAAAACCACTGGATAAACGAGAATCTTTAGAGACTTTGATATCGCCAAGTCGCGTTACTTCCGGAGTTTGTAAGATTTTAGAGGATATTTGCTTAGACTTATTCTTACCAACTATACGGGAAACTTCTTTAAAAGAGTTCCATTCACCACAAACAGGACACTTCCCTGCCCAACCATTTGATTCATAGCCACAATTACCACACACAAAACCACTATTGCTCATCTTCACGCTTCCTTTTAATTTTCATTATTTCTCTATTTGAACTCATCAAAAGCGCCAGATGTTTCGACTTCTTTGATGATTCTAAACCTATTTTAACAGTCATTGTGAGAGGGACAGCTAAAAGCATTCCCAAAAAACCAAAAACCCAGCCCCAAAAGAGCAGGGAAATGAAAACGACAATTGTGGAAAGCCCCAAACTATAACCCATAATTCTTGGATCTAGAATATTACCAATAATGAAGTTAGTAGCTGCGTAACCTAATAAAACAACAAGAGCATAGCCTGGTCCAAGCTGAACCAACGCTAAGATAATCGGAGGAATACCAGCGATTATAGAACCGATTGTAGGAATGAAATTGAGTAAGAAAGCTAACAAGCCCCAAAGAAGAGCGAAATCTAAACCGATAGCCGACAAGATAATAGTAATAATAATCCCGGTTCCTAAGCTGATTAGAGTTTTATTTCCAATGTATTTTCTTAGACTAGTGAAGAACTTATCAACCGAAACCTTTGTCTCGGGGTGAGCTTCCGATAAAAGACTAAGCTTATATTTGAAACAGTCCATTTCTATCAGCATGAATACCATAGCAATAAGAATGAGAAGCATGTTTTTAAACATGCTTTGAAGATTGCTGAGAATCATGGTTGACCACTTCATTAAAGTAGCAGGAGTTACTATACTCGACACCTTTACAATTATCTCACGCAGAGTAACACCGGCAATTTCAGTTTGACCGGCTAAATCGTTTTCATCAAAGTCTAAAAATGTTTGATTATACCAATCTGTTAGATTATTCTCGTAAACTGATGACTTTTTAGTAAACTCATTAATGGAGTTCCCAACAATAGTTCCAACCAGGGCAATACAACCTATTACCAAGACAACCACAAGCGTTAAAGCTATGATCTTCGGCACCTTTTTCCTTATTAGCCACTCCATTGGATAAGCAACAACTGATGCTGCAAACAACGCTAAGATTAAGGGAACTAAGACTGTTTGGGCTAACCGCATGCCATAAATTAAGACAATAGTTGCAATTACTGCTAAGAACCCTTTAATGCGAGATAATTGATAATTCATCTCTGTATTCAAGTTTTCCCTCCATTTTAAAGTTATTTATTTGAAATTTAATGTATTTCTTTTACATTTAACAAATTTATCCTAGAGAGTTATATGTGTCAAATGATATTTATTTTTTATAAAAACATTCTCGTTACCTATCATAAAATAGGTCAGTTGGGTTGGTTCTCCCCAGGATACTCTTGGGTAATTCATTGCTTATGCGAAATTCAATCGAGCTATGAATAAGAGTGCCGGGGGTAACCTGTAACTGGGGATGCGGACGACCCGTCCGTATTAACTCTATTCTTTTCAAAGGGATAGAGAAAGATCTTGCTTCGTAAGGGAGATATTTCCTTCCTTCGGAAGTGAATGAATACGGACGGGTCGTCCGCAATCCCAGTTATGGATTTTCGTAAACAAAGAATGGAGGTAGAAAACACTAATCGCTTTCTGATGAATAATCAAAAGAAATGAGTTAGACACCACTTCAAAGTATAAGCTTGTGCAGAATTATTAACTGGGGATGCGGACGACCCGTCCGTATTAACTCTATTCTTTTCAAAGAGATAGAGAATTTTTGATTCGCAAGTGAATTAAGTGCTTACTAATCTTGAGTTTATCAATAAATTCCTTTGTCATTATTCTGAATATATCTAATAACTTTGAAAAAATGTTGTTCATTGCGAATATACCTATCATAATAATTTTCCATCCAAAACTTACCTTTCCGGTTTAGAATAATATTGGCCTTTTTAGCAGTATAAGACTTCCAACTCTGAACAATCTTGTAGAGGCTTTCTCCTTCGAAAGGTCTAATCAAAACATGAACATGATTAGGCATAATAATCCATTCTATTAAGTCATATCTTAACTTATCAAAGTGCAAAAAGGTCGCCTTTACAACTTGGTAAACTTCAGGATTGTTCAAATAGCACTCTCCATACCCCTAATCTTCATATTTAAAGATATTCTCTTGAAGTTTCAAGCGTTCATAACTATCTTTGTTATCTTTTGTCTCTGCCGTAATAGACAGTTTATCAATCCAATAATCTATTACACTTTGAGGAACTGAATCATGTAATCTATATGTTATGAATTGATATACCTTATCGTTATCATAATGAGGCAAACTTCTTCTCTTGTACCAACATTTTAGTTCTTCTTCGTCTGCATATAACATTTCACACCTCTGTTAATAATCATTTCATAGGAATAAATATAATAAATAAACCATAATTCTGTCAACTATTATTGTATTGATTTCTTTTTTACTGATATTTACACTCGTCTTGGAAGTTGCAGAATATTTACTAGGTCGGCGGACTATTAACTGTGGATGCGGACGACCCGTCCGTATTAACTCTATTCCTTTCAAAAGGATAGAGAATGATCTTACTTCGCAAGAGAGAGATTCCCTTCCTTCGGAAGTGAATGAATACGGACGGAGCGTCCGCAATCCCAGTTATGGATTTTCGTAAACAAAGGAAGGTAGTAGAAAACGCTAATTGCTTTTTGGTGAACAATTAGTAGAAAATGAATTAGACACCATCTCAAAGTATAAGCTTGTGCAGAATTATTAACTGGGGATGCGGACGACCCGTCCGTATTAACTCTATTCTTTTCAAAGGGATAGAGAAAGACTTTGATTAGCAGGAGAAAGATTCCCTTCCTTCGGAAGTGAATGAATACGGACGGGTCGTCCGCAATCCCAGTTATCGATTTTAGTAAACAAAGGAAGGTAGTAGACAACACTAATAGCTTTTTGGTGAACAATTAGAAGAAAATCAATTAGAAACTACTTCAAAGTATAAGCTTGCGCAGAATTATTAACTGGGGATGCGGACGGCCCGTCCGTAATAACTCTATTCCTTTCAAAAGGATAGAGAATGATCTTACTTCGCAAGGGAGAGATTCCCTTCCTTCGGAAGTGAATGAATACGGACGGGTCGTCCCCAATCCCAGTTATCGATTTTAGTAAACAAAGGAAGGAGGTAGAAAACACTAATTGCTTTTTGATGAACAATTTAAAGAAAATGAATTAGTCACCACCTCAAAGTATAAGCTTGCGCAGAATTATTAACTGGGGATGCGGACGACCCGTCCGTATTAACTCTATTCTTTTCAAAGGGATAGAGAAAGATCTTGCTTCGTAAGGGAGATATTTCCTTCCTTCGGAAGTGAATGAATACGGACGGGTCGTCCGC
>JBAYZI010000009.1:0-40189 GCA_041672585.1 Cloacimonadales bacterium (SeqCode)
GATTCATATGACTATTTTGCATATAGTTATTGAAGTTGTAGAACGCTTAATGTTCCCTGAAAATTATAAATAGATGAAAAATAATAAAAATAATCTTGACAGACAAAAGGATAATTCTAAATTGTCCAAACGTGCGAAAGTGGCGGAATGGCAGACGCGCTGGACTTAGAATCCAGTTGGGTTAAACCAGTAGGGGTTCAAGTCCCCTCTTTCGCACCATTTTTGTTTTTAAGACCCCCTAACCAAACCAATTTTAAAGAATAATAATTATATATAAATAAAGGAGTTAATTGTGAAGGTTGAAGTAAAAGAAATCAGTCAAGTAGTTAGAGAGCTCACCCTTACAGTAGAAGCAGAAAAAGTAGCTAAAGAATATCAGAAAGCACTTAAGAAAGTCAGTAAGATGGCTCCTCCAATTCCCGGATTCCGTAAAGGAAAAGCTCCTATGTCTGCAGTAGAGAAGAACTACGCCGACTATGTGAAAGACGAGTTATACCGTGATGGTATAGATAAATATCTTGAAGAAGCTGTAACAGAGCACGACATAAAGTCTATCAGTGAATTTTACCCGATGTCTATTGAATGGGAAAAAGGTGAAGATTTAGTTGCTGTTTTTAAATTTGAAGTAAATCCTGAGATTGTATTTGATAACATCGAAGGCGTTGAAGTTCCTTTTAAAGAGATCTCTTTAGAAGAAGCTGTTAATGATTACTTTGCCGAGATGAAGAGCAAGAATTCACAAATGATAGAAGTAGCTGACGAGATTCAAGTAAATGATAGTGTAGAGTTTGAATTCACTTTCACCTTTGAAGATGAAACTAAAACTGAAGTTGCTACTATTCCTCTTTCTGAAAATGAAGCAGATGAAGAGCCAATTCTTAAAGATGCTATTGGCAAGAAGATTGGCGAGAAATTCTCTACTCAAATCAGAAATTACAGATTACACACTGTAGAAATTGAAGAAGAGATGTTTGCTGTTGAAGCTATGGTTAATTCAATTCAAAGATTACAAGAACCTGAGATAGATGATGCTTATGCTAAATCTTTAGATTATGAGAATCTTGCAGCCATGCGCGAATCTATAGGCAAAGAGTTAGCTAAGAAGAATGAGCGAAATAATCTTCAGAAATTTAATAAACAGATCATTGACGCTTTAATTAGAGAAAATGACTTTCAGGTTCCTAATATAATTGTGGCTAATGAAGCCTACAGACAAGCTAAAATGTATTCTCAGGGTCAAGAACCGGATGAGCAAATGATTCAAATCATATCTCAGTTCGTTACCCCTCAGATAAAAGAAGTTTATGCTTATGAAGCTTTGAAAAAACAGTTCCCCACAGAAGTTTCCGAAGAGCAGGTTGAAGCACTTGTAGCTAAATTTGCTGAATTCGAAGATATGACTGTGGAAGAGTTTAAAGAAGAGCATAAAGAAGAGTTCGATAATGACGGAATCAAGAACGAAGCCTTGTTCGAACAGATCTTTACAGAGATTGCTAAGAAGATTAAAGTAGTAGATCCTGAAGTTTATGCTGAAGCACAAAAAGCTAAACTTAAAGCAATAGAAGAAGAGAAAGAGAAAGAGAAAGCAGCTGTAGAAGCTGAAAAATAGAAGAATAATACTTTATAGCCCTAAGGGAGTATTCATGGCTTATGTACCAATGGTAGTGGAGCAGGTAGGACGCAGTGAGCGTGCCTATGATATTTATTCAAGATTATTAAAAGATCGGATTATCTTTATTGGTGGTCCTATCGATGATCATGTTGCTAATCTCGTGGTTGCTCAATTACTGCATTTAGAAGCTGAAGATCCAAAAAAGGATATCAATATTTATATTAACAGTCCGGGTGGCATAGTTACTGCAGGTATGGCGATTTACGACACTATTCAGTTTATCAAACCTGATGTGTCAACTACCTGTATAGGACAAGCCGCTAGCATGGGAGCCTTGCTCTTAGCTGCCGGAACTAAAGGTAAAAGATATTCTCTACCTAATAGTAGAATCATGATTCATCAACCACTTGGTGGTGCTCAAGGACAAGCTTCTGATATCGAAATAGCAGCTAAAGAGATTGTTTTCCTTAAAGAAAGATTAAGTAAAATTCTCCAAAAACATACAGGTCAAACTTTAAAAAAGATAGAGAAAGATACAGACAGAAACTTCTTTATGACAGCCCAAGAAGCGGAAGCTTACGGCTTGATTGATCAAGTAATTGAAAATAGAGGTTAAGGTATGGCAAAATACAACTCTAAAGATCAGACTTGTTCTTTCTGTGGTCGTGGTGAAGATGAAGCAGGAATGGTAATTCATGGTTTAAATGCCAATATTTGTCATCATTGCGCTAATCTTTGCATAGACCTATTTGATGAAGAAACTACTGTGAAAGGTGGAGCTGCTACTAAAGAACAAATCAGCACTTTACCGATTCCCAGTGAGATTAAAGGCTTCCTTGATACTTATGTGATTGGTCAAGATTCTGCGAAAGAGCTTCTTTCCGTGGCTGTCTATAATCACTATAAGAGAATATTTAGAGCTGATGAAGTAGATACTGATATCGAACTTGATAAATCTAATGTCCTCATGATAGGACCTACCGGTACCGGTAAAACCTTGATGGCAGAGACCTTGGCAAGAATGCTAAAAGTACCTTTCGCTATTGCAGATGCTACCACTTTAACAGAAGCCGGTTATGTAGGAGAAGATGTTGAGAATATTCTGACCAAACTCTTACAAAATGCAGATTTTGATGTCAAGAAGGCTGAACGTGGAATCATCTATATTGATGAAATAGATAAGATTGGCAGAAAAAGCGAATCAACTTCTATCACGCGTGATGTCTCCGGTGAAGGTGTGCAGCAGGCTCTTCTAAAAATCTTAGAAGGCTCTATTGTTAATGTTCCGCCTAAAGGTGGGAGAAAACATCCTCATCAAGACTTTATCCAAATAGATACACGCAAGATTCTCTTCATCTGTGGTGGTGCTTTTATTAACCTCGAGAAGATTGTCTCAAATCGTGTGGTGAAGAAGAGTGTGGGTTTTGAATCTGACTTAGTTGAAAGATTAAGCGATGATAACCTGCTCAGCAAATTAGTACCTGATGATTTAGTTAAGTATGGACTAATCCCGGAGCTAATCGGAAGATTACCTGTGGTTTGTACTTTAGTAGAACTTGATAATGAAGCTTTAGTAAGAATCTTAACAGAGCCTAAAAACTCTATTGTTAAGCAGTTCCAGAAAATGTTAAAGTTAGATGGAGTTGAATTAGAATATACTAAAGAAGCTCTGCATGAAGTTGCTACTATTGCTATGCTGCAAAAGACAGGTGCCAGAAGTCTGCGTTCTATCTTGGAAAGAAGAATGCTGGATATTATGTATAAACTACCCGATATGCCTGAGATCAACAAGTGTATTGTTGATATTGATTATATTAAGGGTGAGAAAGAGGAACCTACTTATGAAAAAGTAGAGTTTCAAGAAAAGAAACCTAAGGATCCGGCTAAACCAAAAGCTAAGCCTACGGTAACAACAACAGCTAAAAAGAAACCCGCTACGAAAGCTAGCGAGAAATAAAATATAAAGGGCGGAAGATTTTCCGCCCTTTCATTTTACCATTGAGAAGATCCCTGACACAGAGTTTCACAGAGGTTAAGAGGAGTTTCACAGAGTTTTAAGAGAAGATGGAACCTCTTTCACTGGGAACGCACTCATCCCTGAGTGCATCCGTGTGGTAAGCAATGAGCAATTGAATAAAAGATGGAACCACAGAGACACAGAGAACACTGAAAAGAAAGAAGAAAGAAGAGTGCAGATAAGACTAATATGTTATCTCTTAAAAGTCCCCTATCCCTTGCTGAACAGCAAGTTATGGGGAGGGGTGCCAGTATTTCCGGCGGGGTGAGGTCTTAATTCCCCTCTAAGGAGGGGTGGCAGTGTATTTCACTGACGGGGTGGTTTTAAATCCCCATCGGGATGACGTCTTTCTTACTGGGATTGCGGACGCCCACGTCCGTATTAAATCTATCTCCATCAAGGAGATAGAGAGAAACCTTGCAAATAGCAAGGAAAAGAGTCAGGCTGGAATACAGCCTGGTGGAAGCAAGATGCTTCCACTCCATAAAAGATACCCTTTCTCTGGTTTACAACCTCTTTCACTGGGATTGCGGACGCCCACGTCCGTATTAAATTTATCCCCGTTGGGGAATTCAAGAGATGATGATGTCACAACCGATTAAACAATTAAACAAATCAACGGTTCAACATACAATTAATTTGTGTAAATTCGTTTTAATTCGCGATAATTCGTGTGAAAGCCTTCTTCTTTGTCTTCCTCCTTCTTCCTTTTTCATTTTTAATTAACATTTCCCTTGACCACTTTCCAATCATAAAATAATCTCGGTTACATTAAGTCGTTATAAAGCGAAAAGAGGATACAATGCGTAAATTGCTTTTTATATTGTTGGTTATGCAGATTTCTTTACTGGTCGCGAACCAGTTTGAGATAGTCTCTGAACTGGAAGAACTGCCACTGCACATGGGCTTAACACTCTTAGAAGATAATCTGAAATTGGATAATAGGGGAGATGTGGGAGCCTTGCTGATTATTAATTGTGGGATTGAAGATATTCTGTTCCAAAACATGGGAAGTAAGATCAGTCAGAGCGATAAACAAGGTGCTTATTGGGTCGTGTTAAAGAATAGAGCTCAGCATTTTATTATCTCAAAACAAGGATATGCTAATTATAAATATGATTTCCCCTCCTCTGTAAAAAGGGAAAAGTGTTTACACTATGACTATTGGCACTAAGCAATCCGGCAATGCCAACATAGATGTTAATATTAAGACAGTTACCTTTGAACTAAATACAGATGCAGTTTTGATTAGCTATAATGATAACGCCCCATTAAAAACTCGTTCCGACTTTGCTCAATTCAAGCTTGTCCCGGGAGTTTATAACTTCAAATTAGCCAAAGAGGGTTATGAATCTGTTACTCAAACTGTGGATATTTCGAAACAAGATCAGAAAGTAGTGGTCTCACTGAAGCAAGGAACAAGTAAAGAGAAGTTTTCCCCTCCTGCCTTAATTGTTGTAGAATCAGAACCTGAAGGTGCAACCGTAGTTCTTAATGGACAGCAGGTTGGGCTTACTCCTTATCAAGGTAGTCATTATTCAGGTGAATACACTATTGCTATTCAAAAAGAGCTTTATTATTCTCAAACTTCTACTTTCTCCTTAAAGACAAGTGAAACTGTTAAGCTTCCTCTTTACAAGCTAACCCCAAAATATGGCATTATTAATCTAACTTCTAATCCTACAGGAGCTACAGCCAGATTAGATGGAGTAACACTTGGCAAAACTCCTCTTAAAAATGTCAAAATAGAAAGTGGTGCCCATACCTTAGAGTTACAACTAGCTACCTACCAAACTATCAGTAAAGAGTTTTCTCTTGTAGATGGCGACAACCTCTCTTTTAATGAAGAATTAATCCCCAACTTCTCTGCTGTTACTATTAACTGCCCTTCCACTAAAGGTGTATCATTAACCTTAAATGGAGATAATATGGGTAACCTTCCTTATCACAACCCCAAGCTTATGGCAGGTACTTATCAGGTAAAACTTCACAAAGATTTATGGGTTTCTCTGACTGAAGAATTGCTTGTGTTGCCTAATACTACCATTACTAAAGACTTTGCTCTAACCCCGAACTATGGCACTATCAAGATTACTGCACCGGAGTCAGATATCTATATTGATCAGGTAAAAGTAGGACAGAATTATGCAGAACTAAATAAGGTTCCCGGAAACTACCAAATAACTGCTCGTAGAAATAAACATCAAGATGCTACTTCCGATATTGTTTTGTTATCCGGACAAGACGAAAATATAATCTTAGAACCTCAACCTCGCTTGGGCAGTGTTTCAATCTTAACGGTAGATAAATTCAATAATAATAAAGCAGTAAACAATGCAGATCTCTATCTGGATAACAAACTAACAGAGAGTAAAACACCTGCAATTCTTTCGCTCTTATATGGAGATTATGATTTGAAAATAACCCATCCGCAGTTTTTAACTAAGCAACAGAAGCTGAATGTTACAGAAAACCAACATCGTGAAATAACAATTCTCTTAGAAACTTATAGCGGTTCCCGGCAGCATAAGTTTGATAAACATAAAAAGCGAGCTTGGATCTCTACCGGAATAGCCTCTTTAATCTTTGCCGGAGCTGTTACCTCTAATGTTGTTTCTAATGCTTACTATGATGAGTATAAAAACAGTATAAGCTATGCAGAGACTTTAGACTATAAAGATAAAACAAGCCAGTGGCGAGATATCAGAGATTATTCCTATTACACAGCTTCGGGAGTAGCTATTTACTCTCTCTATAGCTGGATTAGAACTGCTATTTATAATAATTAGGAGGAGATGAAATGATTAAGAGAACAATATATCTAATAGTTTTAGTTACCTTTTTACTCATTACCGCATGTGATAATGATGATTTTGTTAGTCCTTACGACCCAAGTTATAGATTGCTTCCTCCCTCTGATCTCAAAATAAAGCAGATTGCTGTAAATAAATGCAAAGTTAGTTGGAAAGTTAACTCTTTGGATGAAGAGGGCTTTAAGATAGCACGTAAAAAAGATAGTGATGAGTGGGTCGAAGATTTTGCTGTTTTAGCTAAAAGAAGCAATGAATTTATTGATGATAAAGTTTTTCCTAACTCAACTTATAAATACAGAGTAACTGTTTTTGCTGATGAGTACAGTTCTTCATCAAGCGAATCATTGGCTATTTTGGATTTCCTTGAACCTAGCAACTTACAAATAACTCAATTATCAGTCTCATCTTGTAAATTAACTTGGGAAGATAATTCAGTTGGAGAAGACGGGTTTAAAATATCAAGAAAGAAAAATAGTGAAGAGTGGGTTGAGAGTTATGCTGTTTTAACTGCCAATAGCGAAGAGTTTATTGATGATAAAGCTCATCCTAACTCAACTTATACATACAGGGTAACTGCTTTTGTTGATAAGTACAGTTCTTCATCGATTGAATCATCTATTTTAATGGAGTTTTCCAAACCCACAAACTTGCAAATAACTCAGTTATCTCTATCTTCTTGTCAATTATCTTGGGAAGATAATTCAGTTGGAGAAGAAGGGTATAGAATATCAAGAAAGAAAGATGATGAAGAGTGGATTGAGAGTTATGCTGTTTTAACAGCCAATAGCGATGAGTTTATTGATGATAAAGTTCTTCCTAACTCAACTTATAAATACAGAGTAACTGTTTTTGCTGATGAGTACAGTTCTTCATCAAGCGAATCACTGATTATCGTGGATTTCCCTGAACCTAGCAACTTACAAATAACTCTGTTATCTCCATCTTCTTGTCAATTAACTTGGGAAGATAATTCAGTGGGAGAAGAAGGGTATAGAATATCAAGAAAGAAAAATAGTGAAGAGTGGATTGAGAGTTATGCTGTTTTAGCTGCCAATAGCGAAGAGTTTATTGAAGCAGAAGTAGATGCTTGGCAAAATTATTCTTATCGAGTTTCTGCATTTTATGAAGAAGTGTATAGTGATTTTGCAGAAATTAATATTCCAGGTGTTTCCGAAAATTTCGTTTATGTACCCGGTGGAACTTTCACTATGGGTAGAACAACCGGCTCGGGTGCTTCTAATGCACTACCAACTCATAAAGTAACACTTTCTCTTTTTTATATAGGCAAATATGAAATTACCCAAGCAGAATATCAAGCTGTGATGGGAACAAACCCCAGTTATTTCACTGGGGCTGATAAACCGGTAGAAGGAGTTTCCTGGTACAATGCAGTTGAATACTGTAACGCTCGAAGTACGCAAGAGGGTTTAACCCAGTGTTATAACACCTCAGATTGGAGTTTTAACTTTAGCGCCAATGGCTATCGTTTACCTACAGAAGCAGAGTGGGAATATGCAGCGAGAGGTGCAACTAATAATCCGGATTATCTTTACTCAGGCTCTAATGATATTAACAGTGTAGCTTGGTATGAGTCAAACTCAGGAAGCACGACGCATAATGTTGGTACCAAAGCCCCGAATAGTTTAGGTCTTTATGATATGTCCGGTAATGTTTGGGAATGGTGTCATGATTGGTATGACAATTATAGTAGTGGAGCTCAGGCTGATCCAGTAGGTCCCACTTCGGGATCTTACCGTGTGTATCGTGGTGGTAGCTGGGGCAGCAGTGCTACTGGTTGCCGGGTCATTAACCGTAGCTACTACAACCCGTCTAATAGCTACAACAATCTTGGCTTCCGTGTCGTTCGTAGTTTAAAATATCTTTTTTGACTGGGAATGCGGGTACCCCTGCCCGCATTAACTCCCTCGGAAATTGGGAGAAGGGCAGGATAATTAATAATTAAAGAAAATTCGTAGGGTATCCATTGTGGTACCCTATTTTTGTTTGGTCGCTGACCTCTTTACTGGGATTGCGGACGCCCTCGTCCGTATTGATTCCTCACTCCATACACCTTTCTACGAAAGGGAAGAGGGGAATTAAGAGAATACCACACCCCGATGATGAATTAGACGCAAAATGTTGCGTCTCTACAGCATACAAAGGTGGGTAGGGTACTTTTAAGAGATCGCGTATTAGTCTTAATCTTCTTTTTTCTTTCAGTGTTTTCAGTGTGTTCAGTGGCTAAAAAGAACGAATATTGATTCACCCCTACGGCACTCTCTTTGCTGTTTCGTTCCATTTTCGAAGACTAATTGTGTTACGCAAGAGAGTCCCCCTCAAGTGCCAAAAGAGCCGCATTAAAGCACTTTGTTCTCTTCAAGCATCATTAAAACCTTGCAGGCTAAATAATCATATACTGATAAACAGACTTATCATTACTTTATTAATACCAAGAGTATAATAAAAGTAATTTATATATTGACAACTTTACATTAGAGATATTTATGGTTTAATAGATTGTTAAGAAAGCATGATTATGCAGAACAAAATAGATATTTTTATAAGAAGAAAGGTTATCCAAAGTGGTATAATCACAACCTGTAGGCACAACCCCTAAACGAAAAAAATGGAGTTATCGATTAATGGCTCGTAAACTAAATTTCAAAAAGAATTTTAAACTTTTACAACCGTACCTGTGGAAGGAGAAGAAGCTTTTCCTCTTCGGTCTAATCTTGATGTTATTCGTTTCAATAACTCATCTGATAGACCCTCTTATCTTGGCGCACATCATAGATTATAGTGTGCCTAATCAAGATCTAAATGATATGTACAAGTACTCATTCTTCTTTATCGGTTTAATTATCTTATCAGGAATTGCTTCCTATACCCAGATTATAATTTTATCAAAATTAGGGCTTAAAGTTATCACAGACATTAAGATGAAGGTTTTCTCCCATCTGCTTAAAATATCAGTAACTTTCTTTGATAGCAGACCTGTCGGAGACTTTATTACTAAGGTAGAGAATGATAGTGAAAAGGTGAGATTTCTCTTTTCTGAGCTCTCTATCAGGATAATCGGGAACCTGCTTTTCTTCATTGGTGTGGTAGTTGTTATCTCGATTAAGAGTCCGGATGTCTCATTTTGGCTATTAATCGCTATCACTATTATTGCCACAGCCTACACTTTTTTTATGCGTTACATGCAGAAGATTTTCCAAAAAGTTCGCGAGAAATATTCCGAAGTAACTGCCAAAATCAATGAATATGTGCAAGGAATGCATGTAATTCAGACTTTCCATAAAGAAGATGAAGCAGTCAGAATTGTGGAAAAGACTTCTCTGGAAAAGAAGGCAATTGAAACTAAAACTTCTTTTTTAGAGTATTCAGTGCAAGGATTTTTCCTCTTCTTAATAGAGTATTTTCTTTTAGTTTTGATTATTGTGTTGATAGCTCCTCAAATATTTGCCGGAACTAAATCAATCGGTACGCTGATAATTTTCTCCCAATATATTAATAGAATCATTTGGCCTCTCATTCAACTTATGGAGAATGTGATGCAGATTCAGAAGTCGTTTGTCTCTTTAGATAGAATCAGAGAGCTAAGCGAGTTGCCGGTTGAAGAGTATTATAACAATACCTTAGAGATTGAGAGCTTTGAGCAAGAGATAGAGTTTCAGAATGTGTGGTTTGCTTATGAAAAGGAAAACTGGATTTTGCAGGATGTCAGCTTCAAGGTTAAGAAGGGTGATAAAGTTGCCATTGTTGGTCCCTCGGGATCAGGTAAGACTACTGTTATCAGCTTAATCTGTGGTTTTTATAAATACCAAAAAGGCACGATTCTGATTGATGGTAAGCCATTGGATAAATTGAATATAAAGATGTGGAGAAGAAGGTTGGGCTTAATTCTGCAAGAAGTGCTACTCTTTCCGGGAAATGTGATTGAGAATGTGCGGATTTATAATGATAATATCTCGCCTGAGAAAGTGATGGAGTCGATTAAAATGGTGCATGCTGAGAAGTTCTTTGAGGTTGATTCGCTGCAAGGTGTGATTTCCGAAAGAGGGCAGAATATCTCGCAGGGTGAGAAGCAGCTGCTTAGTTTTGCCAGGGCATTGACTTTTAATCCTGATATCGTGATTATGGATGAAGCTACTTCTTCTATTGATACAGTTACGGAAAAGAAGATTCAGGACTCAATGCAACGTGTTTTGGCAGGTAAGACTGCTATAATTGTCGCTCACAGACTCTCTTCAATTATTGATGCAGATAATATCATTTACTTCAAAGATGGCAAGATTCAACATCAAGGTAAACATGAAGAGTTGATGGCAATGAGTGCTGATTACACCAACTTAGTTAAGCTTCAATATATGGGTGGTCATAATGAATAAGCATGTAAAATGGGTCATTAATGAGTGGAAACAATATAAAATGCTCGTCGTTGTGATGGTGCTTATGACAATCTTAGCCTCTTTAATCTCCTCTATTTATCCTTACCTCTTCAAATTATTAATTGATAAAATATCCTTTCTCCAAGCTAACAGAGCTGATTATCCTGATCCCATGCAGGAGATCTATCGCTTTGTGTGGATGCTGCTGGGAATTGGCGGGGTTCGCTTAATAACTTCACTTTACCCTGCAGTTCGGGGTTGGATTAACATAAAGTTTGAACACACACTCAGAATGAGATATTTTGCTGATGTTACGGAAAAAGATTATAAGTTCTTTAATAAATTCAGAACCGGTGATTTAGTTACCAGATTGACTAATGATCTCTCTGACTATCCTAAAATTGCCTGGTTCCTCTGTTCCGGTATCTTCAGAGCTTTCAACTCTTTGGTGAATATAGCATTCATTATGGTCATGATGTTTCTCTTAAACTGGAAGTTGACTCTCTACTCCTTAACACCTTTCCCAATAATGATTATTGCTTTTTATGCAGTAAGTACATCTTTAGGAAAGAGATACACTAAGAATCAAGAAGCTATCAGCTCCATTAATTCGCAGTTGGAAATGAGCTTTAGCGGGATTAAAATTATCAAAGCTTTTGATTGCGAAGATAAATATGAACGCTTCTTTGCCCAAGCTCTGCAAGAGAGATACAACACCGAATACGCATTGATAAAGCTACAAGCTGGCTTGAATTTAGTCTATGAATATATCGGCTATTTAGGTCAGATAGTTATTCTCTTCTTTGGTGGCTATATGGCTGTTAAAGGAGAAATCTCGATTGGAACATTCATTGCCTTCTATACTTATCTTATGATGATGATTTTCCCGATGCTGGATTTACCGCAACTTTTCATTTCAGGTAAACAGGCATTTGTGAATATAGACAGATTAGAAGAGATTAAAAACTTCCCTAATGAGAATACCAGATTCACTAATGAGCAGAATTTAGAGGAGATTAGCTCCTTAGAACTGAAGGATGTCTCGTTCAGCTTCCCAAGTTCTCCGTTGTTCAAAGAGTTAAATATCTCAATTGATCCTCAGAAACGAACTCTTCTGATGGGCGAAGTTGGAAGTGGTAAATCTGTCTTAATCTCTATCCTGACCGGACTAATTAAGCCTGATCAGGGTGAAGTTTTGATTAATAACCATAATATTGATACAATAAAAAGAGATGAATTTCTCAATAGAATTGGCTATGTGCCACAAGATCCGCTGCTCTTTAGCGGTACCATTTACAGTAATGTTAACTTCGGAGTTACTGATGCAGATCCTGTTATTTATCAACAAGTTTTGGAAGTATCACAGTTAGACCATGAGATAGCCGGCTTTGAGAAAGGGGATCAGACTATTTTAGGTGAGAAAGGAACAGCTGTTTCCGGTGGACAAAAGCAGAGAATTGCTATTGCCCGCGCCTTAATGAGAAAGCCTGATTTTCTTATCTTAGATGATATTACCTCCAGCCTTGATGCTGAAAATGAGAAGAAACTCTGGGTTAGTATGGAGAAATATTTCCCTGATACCGGGGCATTAATGGTTTCACATCGTATTTCAACTGTGGCGTATGCTGATGAGATTATCTTCATTAACAAGCGACATAGCTGTTTTAAAGGTGAACATCTGGAGCTGTTTGAACATAATCAGGAGTACCGTGATTTTATCGAAACGCAGATGACGAAGAAGAAAAATTAGCAGTGAGCAATTAGCAATTAGCAATTGAAGAAAGACTCCTAACACAGAGTTACACAGAGGTTAAGAAGAATTTCACAGAGTTTTAAGAAAGAGAAGAAAAAGAAGAATTAGCCACGGATTAACACGGATTAAGACGGATACGCGACCTCTTAATTCCCCTCTTCCCTTTCGTAGAAAGGTCTCTGGAGAGGGGTGTCAGCTTTGCTGACGGGGTGTGGTTCTTAATTCCCCTCTAAGGAGGGGTGGCAGTATATTTCACTGACGGGGTGGTCTCTTAATTCCCTTTCTTACAAAGCATATTTTATTCCTATCTCCTTGATGGAGATAGATTTAATACGGATGTGGGCATCCGCAATCCCAGTAATAAAGACCTCACCCGTGGAAGGGTAAGTGGCTGACGCAACTCTCTCTCATTAATTCAACAAATCACCAATTCACCAATTCAGCAAAATAATTAATTTATTTCTTCTTGACAACTCTATCCTCAAATCGAATTATTAGATTGTAAATAAATAATGAGGTAAATAATTATGAAAAAGAACATTTTAAAAGTTGCTATTTTAATCTTAGTAAGCATGGCTTTAGTTGGTTGCTTTGCCGGTTTCAGGGGTTTAGGTGATAAACCTGCAGGTTTGTTCATGGGTATTTGGCATGGTTGGATTGCACCGTTCGCCCTTATTCTAGAGATATTTAACTCTGATATCAGAATTTATGAACCTTATAATCGTGGCTTCCTGTATGACTTGGGGTTCTATGCTGCAATTATTGCCGGATTTGGTGGTTTAGCTTTATTTAGGAAAAAGCACAAAGATTAGCAGTTGAAGCTGATTAGTGCTACATTTGTGGGTACAATAGTGATTGACACAAATTGCCTGTAATTAAATTTGAATTTATTAAACTGTGGGAGATATAATGAGAAATAAGGTTTTAAGTTTACTCTTTTTAATGCTACTTGTCGCGAGTATGTTAAATGCGTATGAACATAAGCTGTATGTATTTAACTGGACAGAGTACATTGACCCGGCAATTGTTAAAGAATTTGAGGAAAAGTATGATTGTGCTGTGATAGAAGATTATTTTGATTCTAACGAAAGCATGCTAACCAAAATAGTTAATTCTACTAAATCGTATGACCTGGTGTGTCCATCAGGTGATCATGTGCAAGTATTGTTAGAGATGGATTTACTCCAAAAGTTAGATAAAGATCAATTACCTAACTGGAGTCATCTTAACCCTTCTATTTTGAATAAACTACACAGTTTTGATAATGCTGAGTATTATGCCATGCCGTACTTCTGGGGTGTTACCGGGGTTCTGTATAATCCTGCCTTTGTTCATTTTGAAGAAGGTAAGCTTGTCTCATGGAAGGTCTTCAGGAATGAAGCTTACAAAGATAAGTTAATGATGTTAGATGATGCCCGCGAAGTAGTGGGGGCAGCTCTGATAGTATCGGGATATTCAGCAAATGACTACTCGGCAGATGCACTTGCGGCAGCTGAAGTAGAGTTAACAGCCTGGGATAATAATATTGCTCAATACCATTCTGATGCTTATAAAAATGATGTTCCTCAAGGCGAAATATGGATTGCTCAAGCTTACAATGGTGATGCTCTGCAAGTGATTAGAGAGTTTCCTCACCTGAAATTTGGTTTGATGGAAGAGGGTACTACCTATTGGATAGACTCTTTTGTAATCCTTAAGAATGCTGAAAATAAAGAGATGGCACATAAGTTCTTGAACTTCTTGATGGAGCCGGAAGTGGCAGCGCGTAATGCTGAATGGGTAGAATATCCCACTCCGAATTTAACTGCTTATAATGATTTTGTTGATGAAGAGAGTAAAAACAACAAATTAATCTACATAACTGATGAGTATTTAGCTCAGTGTCATCCTATCAAATATCTCGGCGCAAAAGTTCTAGGCATAGCTTCTTTATATGAAAGTATCTGCTTAAATTCATCTACTACAAGTAATAAGAGAAGGGCTGTGAATAAGGCTATATTTCTTGCAATTATCGCAGGAATACTTATTCCCGTTGTTATTAATAGAAGGAAAAATAAAGGTAAATAATTGGAAGATTTAAGATTAGTTAATGTTACCAAGAAATTCGATAATTTCATTGCTGTTGATGCTATTAATTTAGAGATTAAACAAGGGGAGTTCTTCTCCTTTCTTGGTCCCAGTGGTTGTGGCAAAACAACTCTCTTGAGAATGATTGCCGGATTTGAAACGCCTACCAGCGGTAATATCCTGATTGGTGATACTGATATTTCTAAGTTGCCTCCTTATAAAAGACCGGTGAATACTATCTTTCAGAACTATTCACTCTTTCCCCACATGGATATTTACAATAATATCGCTTTTGGTTTGAAGATTAAGAAGGTGCATAAATCTGAAATTGACGAAAGAGTTAATAAGATGTTAGATTTAGTGAAGATGAAAGATCAAGAACATAAGTATCCTGACCAACTTAGTGGTGGACAAAAGCAGAGAATAGCTATTGCTCGAGCTTTGATTAATGAGCCTAAGGTGTTGCTGTTAGATGAGCCTTTGGCTGCTTTAGATCTGAAACTTAGACAGCACATGCTGATTGAACTTATGAATATTCATGATGCTGTAGGGATTACTTTTCTTTATGTTACTCATGACCAAAGTGAAGCTCTTAATATTGCTGATAGATTGGCGATTATGAATAAAGGAAGCTTTGCTCAAGTGGGAATGCCGGACGATGTTTATGAACGTCCTGAATCTATATTCGCTGCTTATTTTGTAGGTGATACTAACCTTATTGAAGGTACAGTTGTTGATATTCAAGATGATTATGCCACTGTTATTTGTAAGACTGATGTTGATTCTGAAATAGAAATAGATACAAATTATCATCGCAGGCCACTCTTAGATGAAATGGTTACCCTCTCTTTACGTCCTGAGAAAATAGCCATTTCGCGTAAACCTCCCAAGCATAAAGATGACTTTAATATTGTGGAAGGTGTGATTGAAGATATTCTCTACGCCGGAACGCATACCCAGTATATGGTAAGAGTTGGGGCTCATCTCTTTAGAGTCTTCCAACAACACAAGAAAGTTTATATTGATGAGTATTCGCTCGATTGGGAAGAAAACGTCTATCTCTATTGGCATGATACAGATACGCATGTTATCTTTGAAACTGATGAGAGTAATATGGCTACTCCTAATTTAATTAAGTCGGTAAGAAGAAAATAGATGGAAAGATATACTGATAACGAATTGGTAAAGATTAAAAGAGAGAATAAGAGTAGCTGGATTCTCACTACTCCTTTCTTAATCTGGATTACTATCTTCTTCCTGATTCCTTATTTAATCGTGATTTTCTATAGTATTCTGACTCCCGGAGTGTACGATATCAAATTCGTTTTCTCTCTAGAATCTTGGAGAAGTGCCTTCACGCAATCTTATATGGATTCTATGGCACACTCTTTTATAATGTCTGCCCTGACCACAATAATCACGATTCTCATTGGGTTTCCGGTTGCCTATGTGATAGCTAAGGCTCCCAAAAAAAGACAGAATCTCTACTTAATCTTGATTATTATACCCTTCTGGACAAACTTCATTATTAGAATCTTCTCTTGGAAAATCTTCCTCTCCTCACAAGGAATTCTTAATAATCTGCTAATTCACTTTGGCTTCATAAATGAACCCTTAACCCTCTTGCGAACGAACTTTGCAGTGCTATTGGTAATGGTCTATGTCTATCTGCCCTATATGATTCTGCCCATCTATTCAGTATTGGATAAGTTCAATTACAGATTACTGGAAGCGTCCATGGATTTAGGAGCAAATGAGATTAAATCTTTCTTCAAGGTAACTTTGCCTCTCTCAATGGAAGGTATCTTTGCCGGCTCGATTTTAGTCTTTATTCCTGCTCTCGGAACTTACATCATACCCCAATTAGTAGGACATCAAAGCTCAGCGTTTATTGGGCAATTAATCACATTTAAAGTGAAGTCTATCCCCCGCAACTGGCCTCTCGCTTCTGCTTTATCATTCATTCTGCTAATCTTAGTAGCGATTATCCTTCTGACAGGATACAACTATCACAAGAGTAGATCAAGGAGCAACTTATGACAAACTACCCATCTAAATTAAAGAGATTCTTTGACGGCTATAACATGGTGGTTTTCACCTTGATCATCTTGTTTCTCTATATTCCGATTTTAATCTTAATCATCTACAGCTTTAATGATGCCAAGATTATTGCCGGCTGGAAGGGATTCACTTTTAAATATTATAGATTACTATGGGAGAACCAAAACCTGAAGAATGCGTTTTGGAATTCCATGACAGTTGCTACCATTTCGACTATCGTCTCTACCGGACTGGGCTTATTAACCGCCCTTGGTTTAGAGAATAAGTACTTCAAAGCTCAAAAGTTCTTTCAAGGGATTATTTTTTTACCACTGGTGATGCCGGATATCTTAATGGGTGTTTCTATTGCCATGCTCTTTAGCTTCTTGAGATTCCCTATGGGGAAATGGTCTGTTATCATCGCCCATATCACCTTTTGCGTCTCTTATACTATTATTATTATTCAATCAAGATTAAAGGGGTTTGATAACTCCTTGCAAGAAGCTGCTATGGATCTCGGAGCAAATAGATCCCAGTTCTTCTGGAAAGTGAAGTTCCCCATCATTTTGCCGGGAATATTAGCAGCCGGATTATTAGCTTTCACGCTCTCACTTGACGACTTTATTATTACTTTCTTTTCCACCGGAAGAGGCTTCAATACCCTGCCGGTTTATGTGGAAAGTGCTATTAGAAGAGGTTCTGTTACCACAATCAATGCACTGTCAACTATTATGATTATGCTGACTCTCTTCATCACTTTTATCTCTAAACCAATCAGAAAGTTCATCTTTTAGACATATTTATTGCTCTAATTTAAACTTTTTGTTGTTATAGATTTAAAAACTATTATAATATAAGAAAATGTTCGGGAGGAGATATGAATTTGTTGTCGCTTAACGATGATAACTTTAATAAATCTGTGCAGAGTGGTGTAAGTATTGTAGATTTCTGGGCTATCTGGTGCGGTCCCTGTAGGTTAATGACCCCTGTAGTCGAAGATATTGCAAAAGAGATGACTGATATTAATGTCTATAAACTGAATGTGGATGACCATCCGGAGTTAACTGCGAAATTCAATATCATGAGTATCCCTACAGTTATTATCTTTAAAGATGGGGTAGAGGTAGATCAAACTGTTGGAGTTGTTTCCAAGAGTGTATTAGTTAAGAAAATAAAGAACTATATTTAATAATATAATGATGATTATGCTTTAAGTAATACTGTTTTACAGTTGCATAATCATCATTTTTATTTTATATTTGGGGTTCCCGATACTCCCAAAACTTTTTAAACTCCACCTAAACTCTTGAATTTGCCTAAATAACAATTGACATAATAAGCACTTCCAATAAAATAAAACAGATATAAGATTCGAATAAAAAGTGGGTTCATAATAAATGATTGATAATTTCCATCATAAGAAGAAATGGGGACAGAATTTTCTAAAAGATAGAAATATAGTTCGTAAAATTGTTGCTAAAGCAGGAGTTACAGCTTCTGATAAGATTTGGGAAATAGGTCCGGGCGCAGGAATCCTAACCGAAGAACTTCTCAAAATAACTCAGGACTTAACTGTGTTTGAGATTGATCCTGATATTGTTGAAATGACAATGGAGAAGTTTGGCGACCAAATAACTATGCACCCCGGTGATGTGATTAAAATAGATTGGAAACCGCTACTGACAGAACCTATTAAGATAGTAGCTAATATTCCTTATCAAATTACCTCTCCGCTACTATACAAAATATGCCGTAACAGTAATATGATTCCCAGTGTTACTCTCATGGTTCAGAAAGAGTTCGCTGATAGATTGAAGGCTGTTCCTAATACCAAAGAGTATGCTGGCTTGACTCTCAAAACCCAATTCTTTTACAACGTGAAACAGCTTTTTAAAGTCCCAGCTCATGTTTTTAATCCCCCTCCAAGAGTAGATTCCGCTGTAATTCAACTAACTTTAAGAGAAGATATTCCTGATCTGGAAAACCTTGAATTATTCAATAAATTAGTCGATTCAGCCTTTGCGATGAGACGAAAAACGCTAAGAAATAACCTTAAGGTTTTTATCGGAAGTGATAATCTAGACCTGCTCGAAACAGCCAACATAATAGATCTAAAACGAAGGGGAGAAACCTTAAGTGAAGAAGAGTATCTTAATCTCTATTCTTATCTTAATGATGTTCTTAAATTTAGAGTCTGAAGTTAGCTTTGATTCTGATTATCATGAATATAATAATAATCATCTACTGAATTATCAGTTTAGATATATTACTAATATCTCTAAATTCAATGTTAATTTCAATAATAAGTTTCAGAAAGCCAACAACAAAACTTTCGACCAGATTAATTCTGTAAATGAATTCTCTACTAAGATAGGCACCAGCTACAGAGGGGTTCGCCACGGAGTAATGTTGAATTATAAAAAGCTCTATGACCACTATCCGCAGTATCATAGAGAAGGTGATATTACTAATAATCAATACTTTACAGGGTACTTTGTGGATGTGGCGCTGACTGATAGTCTGATAACTTACGGACAAGTGGAGCTGGCTAAAAGCTACGAAGATAACCCTAATATTAGTGATAAGGATTTGATTAATCAGGGCTATATTGCTAAAGTTAACACTAATTACGGATTCAATGTTCTGCATAACCATTTTAATCTAAATCTCCAATATGATAATGATAATAGAACCAAAAACTATAAGAATCAACTGAATACTGTCTTTTCTCATAATCTAGATAATGATTATGTAACCTTTAGCAACCAAATAACTTACCAAACTTCCCAAGATGATATCTTCACCTTAGTTGATAACGAATATAAACAAAAAGATACGCAGAATAGAGATAACTTCAGAATTATTTCCCAGGTAAATAACAACTTTGGTGAGAGGTTTTATGGATATATTGAAAGCGTAATCATGAAGAACAATAATCGTATGGCTCAAACAGCTAATAAGAACAATAAAGACTTAGGTTTAGATGTTCTCGCGAACTTTGATTATCTGCTTTGGGATAATGTTAATGTCTTCGTAAATAACCAATACTCTTTCTCTACCAAGCAGTTTAGTGAAAAGACCAATAACCGCGAAAGCGATACCAAGAAAGTGATGTTCGGGGTGAGTGTAAGCAATGTCCTAGTAGATTCTCTGACCGTAAGTCAATCTATGGAAATAGTAGCTACTAACTTCCCGGAAGCAACTAAAGGGTTTGATAATGACTTTGTGCGTGAGATTACCCGGCTTTCTTTTAGGAAGCAATTTTACAATACAGTGAACTTTGATAATACCCTTACCTACAGTAAGTTACAAGAGATTTATATCAACACTAAATACTCGGGAAGTAATAATATTAAAACTAGCTATAGCTATAATCCCAATGTTGACATTCTCTGGGGCGATAATCTCCTCTTTTCTCAGCTGTATTCTATCAGAATAGATTACGATGACTTCCTTTATGACAGTATTTCTAATAGTGATGTTACTTATACGCTGTATGATAGGTACTACAGACAGGTTTCCGGGGAATTCAAATTAAGATATGATAATTCTCCGGTAAGAAGTGAACTTAACGCTTCTGTATGGAAAAAACCAACCGGCTTAATTGCTATGAGAGATAATGTTAACCTCATTCTTAGCTATAAGTATTTCACCAACGAAACAGGTGATAAAAAGAGTGATATTTATGAAATAAAAAGTAATAATAAAAAGCATGAGTTATACTTTCAGGCAGAGAAGAATCTGGGCGGGATAAATATATTGCTCAAGCCTAAAGCAGAATGGGGGAATTCTGAAAGCTATGAAATGAACTCTGTTTTCACTTATAATTATAGCGATGAAACCTTTGTTTCGCTAAGTGCCAAACCTAAATATGAAGTTGGCAAGCATGAGCTGGTTTACACAGTCGATACCGTTATTGGGGTTAGATTTTAAGTGAAATAAGCTAAGAATCATTGATTATGTTTATTAGCAATATTTAATTTAAATATGATAAATTAAGCTTGACTTAATAATAGCGTTTTGGAATAATGCCTTTAAATCCTTAAAAGAGAAATATATGAAAGATAAAATAATAATAAAAGGTGCAAGTGAGCACAACCTCAAACACATAGACTTAGTGATAAAACGCGACCAATTAGTGGTAGTTACCGGCGTATCCGGTTCCGGAAAATCATCTTTAGCTTTCGATACACTTTATGCTGAAGGACAAAGACGCTATGTAGAATCTCTCTCTTCTTATGCACGCCAATTCTTAGGTCAAATGGAAAAACCTAAGCTAGATTATATAGAAGGGTTGAGTCCGGCTATCTCCATTGAACAGAAATCAGCAAGTAAGAACCCCCGCTCCACAGTAGGAACCGTAACCGAGATTTATGACTATTTGCGGGTTCTCTATGCCAGAATTGGTAAGCAACACTGCCCTAAATGCGGTGATGAAGTTAGTTCTTTAACTGTTGATCAGATTGTTGACCACATTATGAACAACCCTGAGAAAACAAAGCTGCAGATTCTTGCTCCCCTTATTCAAAATAGGAAAGGAACGCACTCTTCTGAACTGGAAATGATTAAATCAGAAGGCTTTACACGCGTCAAAATCAACGGAGTTGTTAGAGAATTAGAAGAAGAAATCACGCTAGATAAGAAGAGCAAACACACTTTAGATGTAGTTGTCGATAGAATTTCTATCAAAGAAGATGCCAGAAGCAGGATTACTGATTCGGTAGAAACAGCTCTAAAACTCTCAGACGGCAAAGTTAAGATAGATTATGTCGATGAGGATAGGGAAGAGATTCTCTCGGAGTTTAATGCTTGTGCCCGTTGTGGGATAGGTTTTGAAGATTTATCCCCGCAAAGTTTCTCTTTTAATAGTCCGGTGGGTGCCTGTAATACCTGCAAGGGGCTGGGTTATACTTTGGAGATTGACCCCGAACTGATCGTTACCAATCCTGAGCTATCTATCTACCAAGGAGCTATTGCTCCGTATGGAAACCTGGCAAAGAGCAAGTCTCACACCAAGAACGCCTTGATTCAATTAGCAGAACACTTTGATTTCAGTCTTAAGACTCCCTGGGACAAGCTTCCGGAGCCAATTCAAGAGCTAATTCTTTATGGTTCTAAAGGAAAGAAGTTTAAAGTAGAATGGAAGAATAGAACTGCTTCCGGAGAATATGAAACTTCTTTTGAAGGGATTATTAAGGTTTTAGAACGCAGGATGAAAGAGACAACTTCCGATGCAGCCAAACGCTATTATGCTCAATATATCAGCAATGCACCTTGTAAAGCTTGTGATGGCAATAAACTGAAAGAAGCAAGTTTAGCAGTTTTAATAAATCATCTTAATATTGCGGAAATTACAGAGATGAGTGTTGAAGATGCTTATCAATTCTTTTCACATTTAGAACTAAAAGGTAATGAGCAAATCATTGCTACAGAGATATTAAAAGAGATAATCAACAGATTAAGTTTCTTGATGAGCGTTGGGTTGCATTATTTAACCTTAGATAGAAGAACTCCAACTCTGTCCGGTGGAGAATCTCAACGTATTAGATTAGCAAGTCAGATAGGCTCCCAATTAGTGGGGGTGATGTATATTCTTGATGAACCAAGTATTGGTTTACACCAAAGAGATAATGACAGATTAATAGAGATGTTGAAGCAATTGCGCGATCTGGGCAATACTGTGATTGTGGTTGAACATGATGAAGATACAATTAAGAATGCTGATGAGATTATAGATTTTGGACCCAAAGCAGGAATTTATGGCGGCGAAGTAGTTGCCCAAGGCACTTTAGCCCAGATTCTTAAGTCCAAAAACTCCATAACTGCTCAATATTTGCGTGGAGATTTGAAGATTGAAGTGCCTAAGAAAAGATTACCCATTGATAAGCAAATACTTTCCATGAAAGGAGCTTCCCACAATAATCTCAAGAATATTGATGTAGATATTCCGCTCGGCATGTTTGTCTGCGTAACAGGTGTTTCCGGCTCTGGTAAATCTTCTTTGATCAATCAAACTCTCTCGCCATTCCTGCATAATCACTTCTATAATGCTAAATCTCCGTGGGGTAAAATAGAATCAATAACAGGCTTAGAGAATATAGATAAAATCATTACCATAGATCAACAACCAATTGGCAGAACTCCGCGGTCTAATCCTATTACTTATATCAAAGGCTTTGATGCGATTAGAAAGCTATTCTCAGAACTCCCCGCTTCCAAACTGCGTGGGTATAGTCAGGGTAGATTCTCCTTCAATGTGAAAGGTGGTCGCTGTGAACATTGCGGTGGGGCAGGGGTTAATCTCATTGAAATGCACTTTATGGCAGATATTTATGTTACTTGTGAAGTGTGTAAAGGGAAAAGGTTCAATAGCGAAACTCTCCAAATTAAGTATAAAGGGAAGAATATCTCTGATGTGCTAAATATGGATGTGCAAGAAGCTTATGAGTTCTTTGAGAAGATTCCGTCGATATCTAACAAGCTTAGAACTCTCTTAGATGTAGGTATGGATTATATCAAAGTAGGACAACCCTCTACTACGCTATCGGGTGGCGAAGCTCAACGCATTAAGCTTGCGAAAGAACTAAGTAAGAGATCAACCGGTAAAACAATGTATCTCTTAGATGAACCTACTACAGGTCTTCATTTTGATGATGTGCAAAAGCTCCTAAAAGTGCTTAAAAAGCTGGTTGCTATGGGGAATACTGTACTTGTCATTGAACATAATATGGATGTGATAAAAAGTGCTGATTATGTGATTGATATTGGTCCGGAAGGTGGAGAGAATGGTGGCTTGGTAATTGCTAAGGGAACCCCGGAAGAGGTTGCGGAAGCGGAGCAATCTTATACAGGCAGGTATTTGAAACCGTATCTTACAAGATAATTAGCAATTAGCAATGAACAATTAGCAATGAAAAAGACCCTTAACACAGAGTTACACAGGAGTCTTCGCTAAAGCTTCGCCAACCCAGGGAGGTTAAGAGGAGTTTCACAGAGTTTTAAGAAGAAGGTGAAAAGAATATTTAGCTACGGATAATACGGATTGTAGTGGTAATCCCTTGTGGGTACCCTCTTTTATTGCCATGTACTGCAAGAGTTTAACTGGATTGCGATCTCTTAATTCCCCTCTTCATTCGCAAAGCGAATAATCCGGAGAGGGGTGCCGGATTTCGGCGGGGTGTGGTTCTTAAAATTAAAAGATAAAAATGAAAAGTGAAAAAGGGCGAATATTGATTCGCCCCTACAAACTCTGTGAAATTCCTCTTAACCTCTGTGTAACTCTGTGTTAAGGGTCTTACTCTTCATTTCTAATTGCTCATTCCTAATTGCTAATTGCTCTTACTCCGCATTAATAATTCTTTCCGCTCTTGATTTATCATCAGAATAGGTAAAAGCATCAAGTATTTCATAATTATTCTGTGGGTCCAGACAACCTTTATAAGCAATATCCAAAGCACTAATCTTATCATCAGAAAAACTAAAACAGTCGATAATTCTAACTATTTGATTAGCCTTAAAACTGTTTAATTTGGCAGCAGTTCTAATCACTCGGAGTTGGTCATCACTAAAGCTTTCGCTTTGAATTCTACTAATTAGTTTCGTAAAATCACTATCATTCATGCCCTTGTTATTAGTAGTAGTAGTAGTTGTAGCAGATGAAGCTGTCTCCAAGCCACTCATATTAATATTTACAGTTGTGTTAGTTGGAGGAGTTGGTTTACTCTCTGTGATTGTGATATTAGCATTTTCAGGAAGCAGAGCAAGTAGAGAATAGACCTCATCAAGTAGCTTATCAGCTTTCTTTTGATCTAACTTATTTAGCTTGCTATGATAATCCTTTTGCAACTTTTCTAACTTTGCTGCAATCAGATCAATCACTTCACCACTATTATTCATCTTCATAATTGTTTTAGTTGAGCTACTGCTCTCTTCACCTGTAACAGACATTGAGATACCGTCTTCCGAGGCTGTAAAAGTAAAGCCTTGGGCTATAAGTCCGGCAACTGCTAATAAAAATAAACTGACAATAAGTACTTTTTTCATCATTAAACTCCATATTTATTTGATTAGGTTCTAAAATGTTTTTCTTAAATAATTTGGTCAAGAGATATTATTATATTTTGAGGTTTGATGTTCAGTTTCTTCTTTGTGAAGTAATTAATTCTTCGATAATAAATTCACGATAAATAGCTTGCCATAATTAGCAGACATTATAATATGACATTATATAAAAAACTATGAGGTGTATGATGAAATTATCCAATCGTGTAGAGAGTATGCAAGCTTCTCCTATTAGAAAATTCGTGCCTTTTGCTGACGCTGCTAAAGCTAAAGGTGTTAAAGTATATCATTTGAATATTGGTCAACCGGACATCGAAACTCCTAAAGAGATGATGAACGTATATCACAATTTTAGTGACAAAGTTTTAAGCTACGGACCTTCTCAAGGTTTAGCATCCTATCGTAAAGCATTGGTTACTTACTATAAAAATAACAATATCTTTGTGAAAGAAGAAGATATTATTGTTACTACAGCAGGTTCAGAAGCAATTACTTTTGCGATGATGGCTACTTGTAATCCTAATGACGAAATACTTGTACCGGAACCATTCTACACAAACTATAATGGTTTTGCTTCAATCGCAGGTGTAAAACTTGTTCCTATCATGACTTACGCCGAGACCGGATTTGCCCTTCCTGAAAGAGCAGAAATTGAAAAGTTAATTACCCCTAGAACAAAAGCAATTATGATTTGTAATCCGGGTAATCCAACAGGAAAGGTTTATACTCGTGAGAATGTAGAGATGGTTGCTGATATTGGTAGAAAAAACAGACTCTATGTCATTTCTGATGAAGTTTATCGTGAATTTGTTTATGATGGCTTAAAATCTACAAGTATCATGGAAATTGATAATGTTGATGACATTGCTATTATCGTTGACTCTATTTCTAAAAGATATAGTGCTTGTGGAGCCAGAATTGGTTGTATTATTTCCCGTAATAAAAATCTTATGGGTGGTGTGCTAAAGTTAGCTCAAGCAAGATTATGCCCTCCTACTGTTGATCAAAAAGCAGCAGAAGCATGTGTTGCTTTAGGTGATGATTATATCAATGCAATCAAAGATGAATACAGCAAGAGAAGAGATATTGTTTTTGAAGAACTGCAAAGGATTGATGGTGTTGTGTGTGTTAAACCTGAAGGTGCTTTCTACATAGTAGCTAAATTGCCTATCGAAAATGCAGAACATTTTGCCCAGTGGATGTTAGAAGAGTATCGTTTCAATAATGAAACAACTATGGTTGCACCGGCTACCGGTTTCTATGCTACACCTAATGTAGGATTGAACGAAGTTAGACTTGCTTACATTCTAAAAGAAGAAGATCTCAGAAAAGCTATGGCAATTCTTAAAAGCGGACTTGACGCTTACAAAAAAGTTGCAAAATAGTAGATTCTGAATATATTTATAAAATAGAGTGAGGGGGACGTAATAGTCCCCTTTACTGTAATATAGAATCGGTAGATTTACATTTACCGTAATTAGTTTTAATAAATAGTCATGTGTAAAAGAAAATAAACTTAATTTAATAACGCAAAATAACCTATAGGAGGAAAGATGAGTAACGATTTTAAAACCTTAAAGAGTTTTACAGATTTGTTCGAAGCAGAGCTGGTGAAAGAACTATTAGAAGAGAATGATTTCAGAGTTAATCTGTTAAATGAATATACTGTTTCTAATCTTCCCGGCATAGCCGGAAATGATTTCATGATGATAGAACTGCAAGTTATGGAAGATCAATATGATGAAGCTGCAGAGTTTATAGAAGATATTAGCGATGCTTACATTACTGATAGAATGTTAACAGAATCTCATGCTAAGTTAGAAGGACATTTTCTCTTAACCTCCGGTAAACATAGTGACCAATATTTCGAAAAGATTAAAATAATCCAAGACCCGGTAAAATGTGCAGTAATTTGTAAAGCTCTTGCCCAAAGATTTGCTGACTATGATGTAGATCTAGTGGTAGGTCCAGCTTACGGAGCTATTGTTCTCGGGTTTGAAGTTGCTAAAAGTTTGGGTAAGAAATTTGCTTTCACTCAAAGAAACGAAGGTAAAATGACTTTCCGTTCCGGTTTTGATATAAGCCCCGGAATGAAAGCAATAATCATTGAAGATGTTACAACTACAGGCGGAAGCATAGTTGAAGTGCTAGAGCTTTTGAAAGAGCATGACGTTGAATGTATCGGAGTTGGCTTGCTAGTCGATAGATCTAACGGGAAACTAGATTTTGGTGTTCCTGTGGAAGCAATGCTAACAGTGGATGCAAATAGTTGGGAAGCTGAAGATTGCCCTCTCTGTAAGAACAATGTTCCCTTAACAAAACCCGGTAGGAGCGATAAATAGTGAAGCTGATTGCAATTGCTACAGGAGATCCGACAGGAATAGGTCCTGAAGTAACAGCTAAAAGTCTTAGATATCATAACCTCTTGCCTGATCTCGCTTTAGTTGTTTATGGACGTTGGCTTGAATCTAAGCATGGTAACCAACCTATCAAAATTCAAAGTTTAGATGAGGTTACTAAAGGTGGCTCTCTTTATCATCTGGAACTAGATAATACAGCTCTAAAAGTTGGTGTTCCTTCATCTAAGAGTGGCAAAATAGCTCTTTCTATTTTAAATGAAATTATCAAAGATACGAAAAAGCATAGAATTCATGGTATTGTTACCGCACCCGTTTCTAAGCGATATATTCGAGAAGCAGGCTTTGAGTTTATAGGTCATACTGAGTTCCTTCAACAAAGCTTTAGGATTGATAATGTTGCTATGTCATTTTGGTCTGATGAACTTAAAGTCGGATTACTAACCACACATCTCCCTTTGCATGAGTTAGAGAGTGTGCTTACTTTAGGGTATTGCGAAAGCAAACTAAGATTGATTTGTAATGAAGTAAATAAGCTAAAGCCAAACACAAAGTTTGCTCTGCTGGGTAAGAATCCGCACGCCGGCGAAGATGGTGCTTTTGGTAAAACTGATGAGATGTTTAAAGGGTTGGTTGTCAAATTGCAAAGTGAAGGATTTGATATTTCAGGTCCTTTCCCGGCTGATTCTTTTTTCTCATATAGCAGACAAGATTATGATTTTGTCATCTCTTCCTATCATGATCAAGCATTAATTCCTTTTAAGATGTTGGCAGGGGGAAGAGGTGTGAATGTAACCTTGGGCTTGCCTATTTATCGTGCTTCTGCCGAACATGGAACTGCTTTTGATATTGCTCAGGAAGATAAAGCAGATTTCAGCTCCATGCAAAGTGCGCTGTTCTGGATGGAAGATAAGCTTTCTAAACATCTGGATAAATCTAAAGAATACAATGAATTTAGTAATTTCTATGATAATTATATGGCTCATGTCAGCTATGATCAATGGGCAGCCAAGATTAATTTGTGGAGTGAGCAATATTGCCAGATAGAACCTAAAAGGGTTTTTGAAATTGCTTGTGGGACCGGTGAAATGATCACACGTCTGCAGAAACCCGGTCGTGAAGTTAGTGGTGGTGATATCTCTGAGATAATGCTACATCGGGCAGCTAAGAAGAGCCAAGATGTTACCTTTTATAGACATAACATGCTAGATCCACTTCCTCTGAATGAAATAGATTTAGCTGTTTGTGTGTTCGACAGTGTCAACTATCTTTTGGAAGAAGCTCTGGTATTGAATCTCTTCCAAAATGTTAGAAACGCTCTCTCTAAGTCAGGAGTGTTTATCTTCGATGTCTCTACTATCTTCAATTGTGAAGAGAACTTAGATGGTTTTATCAATTATGAAGAGTACGATGATTACAAGGTTTTACATACCAGTGATTGGGATCCTGATACTGAGATGCAGAAGTCATTCTTGGATATCTTTAAGAAAAACAAGAGTTTCTATCAGAATTCATCTGAGACTCATTATCAGAAAATCTACTCTATCAGAAGAATACGCGCACTCTTAGAAGATGCCGGATTGGAAATATTGGCAATCTATAATGGAACAGATAACTTAAATCTGCTCAACTACTATCCGGAAGATCTGGATCAGAGATTCGCCCGCATCTACTTCATAGTCAAAAGATAAAATGCCGACTATTCTTGCTAATGAACTTGAACTAACTAAAAAGTATAACACTATTTGCGGAGTTGATGAAGCAGGACGCGGTCCTTTGGCTGGTCCTGTTGTCTGCTCCGCAGTTATTTTTGACCTCGTTAAGTTAGCTTCTTCTACTAATGAAGAGGTGGCTTATCTTATTACTAATCTCAATGATTCAAAGAAGCTTTCAGAAAAGAAAAGAGAAAAGTTGTTTCCCCTAATTAAGAAATATGCTAAAGAATTCTCCATTATAGCAGTGGAACCTCTTGAGATAGATAAACTTAACATTCTCCATGCTACTCTTGCGGGGATGGATAGAGCCTTAGATACTCTTGTTGAGAAGTGGGAACTTGCTCTTATAGATGGTAATAAATTACCTCCCTTGCATAAAGATAAATCTCAATATGTCATTAAAGGCGATGCTAGCTATTTCTCTATTGCCGCTGCTTCAGTTCTGGCTAAAGTTACGCGAGATAAAATTATGACAGATCTGCATCTGCAATATCCCCATTACAATTGGCTAAAAAACAAAGGATATCCTACAAAAGAACATAGGCAAGCTATTGCCGAATATGGGATTACTCCTTATCATAGATTGTCCTTTGCTCCATGCACAGAGCTAACTATACCGGAATTAATTAATAATTAATAATTTAAAGAAGAATGAAAATATGAATTAGCCACGGATTTTCACAGATTAAGAAAGATTGAGACTAATGCGGACACTCTTAAAGTCCCCTCTTCGCTTTGCAATGCAAAGTTCTTGGAGAGGGGTGGCAGTGAAACTGACGGGGTGTGGCTCTTAAAATTAAAAGATAAAAATGAAAAGTGAAAAATTGCGGTATTGCTTCCCCCCTTCGCTTTAGTAGCTTCGGAGGATGTATCGCAATGATTATTGGATGTATGGGGTATCCCCTTGTGGGTACCAGCTTTTGTTGCCATGTATTGTAAGAGTTTAACTGGATTGCGACCTTTTAATTCCCCTCTTCACTTTCGAAGAAAGTTTCTGGCGTGTGAAGGCGAAGCTTCCTACTTCGGTAAAAACTATGTAGGATGAATTAGCGAAGACTCATAAGGGTTTAATAGAAAAGCAGTAAAACTATGTAGGATGAATTAGCGAAGACTCAAGAGGGCTGCCGAATTTCGGCGGGGTGTGGCTCTTTGAAAGGGCGAATGTTGATTCTCCCCTACAATTTCCTTCTTCCTTCTTCTTAGGAAATGAAAATCTAACGAACTTTACTCTCTCTCTCCCTTGGCACATTCACTACTTACAGGTTCTGATTTCGAAAAACGTTCGTATTACGCTCTAAGTAGCTAAGGAAATTCAATAACTATCCCTAAACTCCCAAAATCCAAGTCGCCATTGAAAAATAAATCACTACTCCCAAAATGTCTGCTATAGATGTAATTAGGGGTGCACTAGCAGTAGCAGGGTCTATTTTTAGTCTGTTAAATAAGAATGGTAGGGAAATACCTATCACACTACCTGCGACAACAGTAAGAATCATGGTAAGTGAAACAACCAAAACTATTTGCGGGGCTCTGAAACCGGCTATTACACCAACCCCAACCGCCATAGTTACGCCCAACAACAGAGAAACTAAAAACTCTTTACCCAAGAGATAGAGCCAATCTTTGACTTCCACATCACCAGTGGCAAGCGAGCGAATCACCAGAGTTGCAGATTGAGCTCCGGCATTACCGCCACTATCAATCAATAAGGGTAAAAAGAAGATTAAAGAAACTACACTTTGGATAATATCTTCGAAACGAGCAATGGCAGCTCCGGAAAATACATTCATAAAGACTAAAGCAAAAAGCCAAACTATACGGCGTTTATATAAAAAGCCAATTGTAGCATTAAGAGGGTCATCGATGGCATTTTGCATCGCACCAAACTTATGGAAGTCCTCTGTTGTCTCTTCTTCAACTAAGTCCATAATATCATCAATAGTAACAATACCGATTAGCGTATCTTCACGATCAATGACAGGTAAGCAACTTTATCATGATCTCTGAAAACGCTAATTGCTGTTTCTTCATCATCAAAAGCACTTAAAGCTATAAATTTACCATCCATTAAATCTTCAACCAAATGATCCGGTGAGGCAAGTATTAATTCCCTAATTCTAATATCATCTATTAATTTCCAATCATTATCAACAACATAAATTACATTGAGCGTTTCTGAGTCCTGCCCAAATTTTCTGATATGATCTAAAGCTTGAGCTACTGTCATATCGGATTTTATCGCTACGAATTCAGGAGTCATCAAACGACCGATACTATCTTCAGGATAACCAAGTAGAGTCGTAGCAATCTTGCGTTCTTCTGGAGTAAGCAGTTGGATTAAACGCTGAGCAACGACACCGGGTAACTCTTCCAGAATTGCGGTTCTATCATCCGGGTCAAGGTCGTTAAGCAAATTAGAGAGCTTATTTACATTAGAAGCTAACCTCTCAATTATTAACTCTTGTTTATAAAGGGGAAGCTCTTGAAAAGTGTCTTTGGCAAGGTCGCGCGGTAAAAGCCTAAAAAGTATTATATCGTCAGGTTCATAAAGTTCATCTATTATCTCGGCAAGGTCAACAAAGTTCATTTCATTGATTAAATGCCTGATTGTTATCCATTTCTTTTCTTCTATCAATTCTTTAACTAATCTGATGGTTTCTTGCATATTGTACCCTCCATCTTTTTTATCCAGTTTATAGAGACTGTTAGTTGTGTCAATTGAAAAAAGAAATCTTTGTAGATTGTATTGGATATGTTTTTTTTAACCATGAGGTTAGCAGGAATTAAAATGAATAATGAAGAGGATTACCACAGAGAAGAATAAAATAAAAGAATTAGCCTCAGAGTTAAGATTGATACGCAACCTCTTAATTCCCCTCTTCACTTTCGAAGGAAGCTTCGCCTTCACAAACCAGAAATTCGCTTTGCTAAGGAAGAGGGGAATTTAATAGCTGCCATATTAATCTTAATCTTCCTTACCCCGTCACCAGCATATCAGAAATTACTTGCACTTTTAAAAGAATTGATTAGTATCTCTTTATAACAAACAGAGTAAAATATAGGAGATAATATGGATGCTAGAAAAATGACAGATCAAGTTTCTTTACTTGGTTTTGTAGATTGGGATGCTCGTTTATTCGATTCTTTGATTCCACTTCCAGATGGAACAAGCTATAATGCTTATCTGATTAAGGGAAGTGAGAAGACAGTACTAATTGATTCTGTGGAACAAGAATTTGGTTCAGAACTTTTAGCTCAGCTGGGAGACAACCTTAAGCTTGATTACATTGTTTCTTTGCATGCTGAACAAGATCATTCCGGTGCAATTCCTGTTTTACTTGCTAAATACCCTAAGGCAAAATTAGTTACCAACCCCAAAGGGAAAGAACTTCTCATGGATTTACTAGAAATAGACGAAACTAGATTTATGACTGTTCAAGATGGAGAGATACTCTCTCTGGGTGATAAAACTTTAGAATTCATCTATACCCCATGGGTGCATTGGCCTGAAACCATGTCGCTTTACCTCAAAGAGGATAAAATACTCTTCAGCTGTGATTTCTTTGGCTCACACATAGCTACCACTGATGTTTATGTTACTGATGAAGGTCGTGTTTATGAAGCAGCCAAAAGATATTATGCTGAAATTATGATGCCTTTCAGGGCAATAATTGTCAAGAATATAGAAAAACTTCTTACCAGAGAGATAGCTATGATTGCTCCAAGTCATGGTCCGGTCTTCCAAAACCCAGATTTTATAATCGATGCTTACAAAGATTGGATCTCAAGTCCTCCCCAAAACAAAGTTGTCATTCCTTTCATTTCCATGCATGGTAGTACTAAGTTAATGGTAGATTATCTAGTTAAATCTCTTGTAAATAAGGGCGTCTCAGTTGTTCAGTATAATCTGGCAATTACTGATATTGGAAAACTCGCTATTGATCTTGTTGATGCCGGAACCATTGTTGTAGGAACACCTACAGTTCTTGCAGGTCCACATCCTATTGCTGCTTATGGCACACTCTTGGCTAATGCTCTAAAACCTAAAGCCAAGTTTATTTCTATTATTGGTTCGTATAGCTGGGGTGGTAAAACCGTTGAAATGCTTGCCTCAATGATACCTAACCTTAAGGTAGAAGTGCTTACACCGGTGATTGCTAAGGGTCTTCCTAGAGAAAAAGATTATGCAGCTCTTGAACAATTAGCTACAGATATTGCTAATAAGCATAAAGAGTTAGGATTTAAATAGATTTTCAATAAGCAATTGAAGACACAGATATGTTAGGGGCGAAACATCTTTCGCCCTTCTTTTATACGAATTATGAGCTGACCGATGACTTCTGAAAGTCCCCGCTTCCCTTTCGAAGGATGTATCGCAATGATGATTGAAAAAAGGATTTAAAGGTTTTATAGAGACACAAAACATTGTGTCCCTTGATTTAAGAACCACACCCCGTCAGCAAGCTGCCACCCCTCTCCAGAGATTCGCTTTGCGAATGAAGAGGGGAATTAAGAAGTCGCGTATTCATCTTAATTTGTGAAATTCGTTTAAATTCGTGTGAAAGTCTTTTCTTCTGTTATTATGTCCAGTCCTAAATAATTTGACCGTTTTTCTATTAATCCCCTTCAGGGATATGTCTGTTTTTTGACATCCGTACCTGTGGTTAATTCTTGAAATACAAGAATTCAACACACAGGCTAAACTATTTATCCCCAAGGGGATTTAAGAGGTTTAGCCCCAGTTTAATCAGAGGACTAATTTCTCTTCCTCTTAAAACTCTGTGAAACTCCTCTTACCCTCTGTGTAACTCTGTGTTAAGGGTCTTTTCTTACATATTAATTAACTATTAATTATTAATTACTTGGTCAATTTATCTATTTTAGCCTTATCAAACCCAACTACTACCTCATTGTTTATCCAGAGTTGTGGCACACCCATTTGACCGGACTTGTTGACCATAACACGCATAGCATAAGCATCTGTCGAAACATCTACTTCTTTATAGATTAAATTATTCTGCTTTAAATAGCTTTTAACCTTTCTGCACCAACCACATGTGGGAGTTGTAAAAACAACTATTGATACTCTTTTCTCCATATATCTTCTTCCTTTCTTATAATATATATAATAATAAGCTAAACGAGCTATTTGGCAAATTATGAAAATAGGTTAGGGGAATATATATTTGAATTACTTAGTTTATTTCACTATGCAAAGAACCACACTTCTTATTTAGCTTTTCTAGGTAAATGTAAGAGGTGTACAAGTTTTTAGGTATTTGGTGAGTAGATGATATTAGATACTATCAACTAGTTCTATTTTAAGCGTATTTCATGTTATCTAAAGTGATAACCCGAAGAGACAATGTGCATTACGAAGTAATAGTTTGTACATAGGAACTATTATTGCATAAGTAATGGTGTATAGTTGAATATAGGAGAATTTATGAATAAACGTTTATTATTATTAGTAGTTTTATTAGTAGTTTCCACAAGTGCTTTATTTGGTCAAGTTGCCTCCATGATCCAATCAGAATGGAACACAATTTCTCCATGGAACGGTACCTGCCCCAGAATTGGTTATACCAGTGCCGATGCCGGTACAGGTGCTTTATCTGTTGCCAAAATCATGAAATATTGGAATTACCCAAACCAGGGTGTTGGTTCTGTATCTTATGTGGATGATGACCTAGGTCAAATCAACCAATCTTTAGTACAGAGTTTTAATTGGGAAAGAATGGCTAATAACCTCTATAGGCAAGAAACAGGCGTTTTAATTAGAACTGTTGCTTATGGTATAAAGTCTGATTGGGAACTAGATTATACAACCGCAGATATACAAGATGTAATGGCTTCTATGCTGGCTAACTTTAGCTATTCAAGTTCAATGGAGTATCATGATTTAGCAAATACATCATTCTATCAATGGCGTCAGATGATAAACGAACAGTTATCATTAGGCAGACCTGTCTTATATCAAGGCTATGCTGAAGATGTAGATAGGAATTATTTTATTGTAATTGATGGCCTAACTGTCGATAACCGCTATACTTATGTAACTAGTTTAGGTACTTATGAACACTATACAACAAATTTAACAGATCTTAACATAGATGGACATGCGATAAGCGCTAATAATCAAAAAATGCTTATTAATATTATCCCCCAAAATATAGAAGAGTATGATGAATCATTCGAAGATGGTTTCACAAATAATAACTGGTATTTCCAAGGCAATGCCGGTTGGACCATTGCCAGTAATGAAGCCTATGCAGGTACTCATTCTGCTCGACCACAAAATATTGCTCATAATCAAAGCTCATCTATCCTCATTGATTTATCAGTTCCTGTAGCTGATAATATTAGCTTCTTTATTAAACCATCATGCGAAACTCCAACTGAAGGACAGTGTGATAAAGCTGTCTTCTACATTAATGGTGTAGAACAAGATGAGTGGAATGGAATTGGGGATTGGACATTCGCCTCCTATGCATTACAACCCGGTACCTATCAATTTAAATGGTCATATATAAAAGATGGTTCAGTGGTTCATGGTGATGATACAGTGTATTTAGACGCTATAACTCTTCCAAGTGGTGAAACCCCCTTGAACCCACCGCGAAACTTAACAGCTGTGAATAATACCGGCAATACAGTCGTTTTAAATTGGGATTATCCGGAAGGATATCAGCGAGATCTTCAAGGGTATAAGATTTATAAAGATGGTAGCGAACTTGCTCAATCATTCAGTCCCGGAGTTACTACCTACACAAATGGGAATGTGGCTAATGGACTCCATAATTATGCTGTAAAGGCTATCTATAATAGTGGTTTATCAGACTATTCAAATACTGCGTTTGTTGAGATTCAAATTATTTATTCTCCCACAAATGTACGCTACACAATCCCTTCTGTCGGTACTGCCTGGGTTAGGTGGGATGTATCTCCACTTGTAGGAACATATACACCAGACTCATATAAGCTTTATCTTAATAATGAATGGTATTCAGATAGTGTTCAAAATGAAATTATGCTTCCTTTAGAAGAGGGTGCACATCTTTTTTATGTAACCGCTGTTTATGATGGTATAGAATCACCGTCTTCAACAGTTCTTAATATTGTAATGGGTACACTACCTCCTCCAACTAATCTAACAGCCACAGTATATGCCGGTAATAGTGTTCATATTGAGTGGACCAGACCTGTAACACCTCTTATTACAGGGTATGAGATATATAGAAACAATCAATTATTGACTTCGATAAATAATCAAACAACTACTTTATATAATGATGAAGATTTACCTAATGGTAATTATGTATATACAATGAAAACCGTAAATGGCAATGAAACATCCGGTCCTTCTTTGGGTGCTTCTGTTTTAATAATGAATTTAGAAAGTCCCATAAATGTGCAAAGTACTATAGTTAATGAGGTCAGTGTTCAACTTACTTGGTCTTATCCTTCAATGGCTAATCTGCTTGAGCAATATAAAGTATATAGGAACGGAGTTGTTGTAGCTTCTGTTTATAATACTTTAAATCCAAGCTTCTTTGACTATAACTTAGCTAATGGCAGCTATGATTATCAAATTACAGCTTTTTATAATGGCGTAGAATCTGAGCTCTCTGAAACTGAAAATGTTGTAATTGATTATCCTTACCCTCCACGTAATTTTGTGGCAACGGTTAATGGTAGCAATGTGCAACTTTCTTGGTCTGTTCCGGCTACTCAAGGTGGAGCTTCAAGAGCGATTCAAACATATAAAATCTATAAAGATGGTGAAATTATTCACACTATAAATAACACATCCACAACATCATATACCGTTAGGGGTGTTGAAAACGGCACCTACACATTCGCTATAGCAGCTGAGTATGGCTCCGGAATGTCCATATTAGTAGAAGCTCAAGTTACCGTGGAAGTTTTTTATGCTCCACAGAACTTGGCTTATAGTATAGATGGACAGAACGTTACTATCACTTGGGAAGCAGGTTCTCTCTCGAGAGATTTACTCCAATATCATCTTTATCGTAATGGAACTGAACATGCAACAATCACAGAGCCTACTTATGAAGATATGAATCTGATTAATGGTCATTATGAATATTCAGTAGTTGCAGAATATAGTTCCGGATTATCAGAACCTTCTGAGACTATTTCCTTCGACTTAGAGATTCCTTATCCTGTTGTAAATTTATACTATGAAATAGAAGATAACAATATTACTATTACTTGGGAAAGACCTTCTGATGGAAGTGCCGAAAGAAGTTTAGTGAGCTATGAACTATTTAGAGATGGTGTATCTTTGGCTACAACTACTGCTTTAACGCATACTGATTATAATCTTATTAATGGTTCTTACGATTACTACATCGTCGTTCATTATACAAATGAATCTTCCCAACCCTCTAATCCGATAAGTGTTGAATTAATCAAGCAGTATCCTGTGGAGAATTTAGCTTGGCTTGTTCAAAACAGAAATAATATCGTTCTTACTTGGAATGTAAATAGTTATAGTGGAGAAAGTATTGAGAACTTTAGAGTTCTTAGAAATGATGCTCTTCTTACAGTTACCAACGAGTTAACATATAGCGACTTAGGATTAGAAGATGGTGCATATACCTTCAGCATCATAGCTGTATATAGTAATGGTTTGGCAGAAGCAGTAACCGGTGAAACTATTCAGATTGAATATCCTTTCCCTGTTTCTGAACTTGCAACTACAGTCGCAGAAGATAATATTTCTTTAACTTGGGCTTATCAGACAACAGATTCTACAGTATTCAAGATATTTAGAAACAGCATGTTTATTGGTCAGACTACTGATTTAAACTACAGCGATGAAGGCTTAGCTAACGGTTTTTATGCTTATCACATAATTACAGCTAACAACTCTGATTCAGGTGATTCAATAGCTTCAGCTACAGTTTCTGCTGAAGTTAGCGTTACTTATCCTGTAACCGGATTAGTTGCTAATGTTGTGGAAGACTCTATTAATCTTACTTGGAATGTCCCGGCAGTATCAACTAGAGCTCTTGCAAGCTACAAAGTTTTCGTCAATGATGAGTTGTACCAAGAAAACATCAATGCTACAAATTATACTCTTACACAACTTTCCAATGGTGCTTACGCTATTTTCGTAGTAGCTACTTATACCAATGGAGATTCTGTACCATCTAATCTAGTTAATGCTGTCGTAGAAGTTAAGTACACTCCTGTTAATTTTGCAATTATCACATTCGGGAACAATGTTGAACTTAATTGGGAAGCTCCAACTGATGCCACAGGTATTCTTAATTATAATATCTATCGTAATAACGAAGTAATTGCCCAAGTGGTTAATCCTACCTACACTGATAGTGATTTAGCCAATAACAATTACTCTTATGCTATCACTACTAACTATAATAGTGGTGAATCTGCACCAACTGCTACTGAAACTACTTTAATAGAGTTTCTTTATATAGTAACTAATTTAACTGCTCAAATAGTTAATGCTGATTTCTCTGTTACTTGGGAAACTAATCCTTTAGCCGGTGCAAGCATAGTTGAATATCAAATATTTAGAGATGGTGTGTTAGTAACTACTACGGAGAACGCAAACTATCAATCTGTTTCTAATGCTAATGGTACTTATGAAACTGCAGTGAAAGCCGTTTATGCAAGTGGTGTTTCAGAATTGAGTGAAGCTGTAACAACAGTTATCGATGTGCATTATCCTGTTAATAACATTGCTTACTCCATAGATGATAACAATGTTACTTTTACTTGGCAAGCTCATGATTATGCTAATAATGTAATAGAGTATATTGTTTATAGAGATAATGCAGAACTTGCTATCATCTCCGAGTTATCATATACAGATACCAATTTATCTAATGGAAATTATGGATATCAAGTTAAAGCTATCTATCCTAATGGTGAATCAGACATTTCCAATATGGTAAGAGTTACTGTTGAACTGCTCTATGCTCCTAACAATCTTACATTTAATGTTGTGAGTGATAGTATTACGCTCAATTGGGATGAACCTAATGCCATGTATAGAGGCTTTATCGGTTATAAGTTATTCAGAGATGAAGAGCTTTTAGCTTCACAAACTGAACTAACCTACACAGATGTTGGCTTAACTAATGGCGACTACACTTATAGCGTGAAAGCTGAATACAGCTCCGGCGATTCAGAAGCTTCTAATGCTGTAACTGCTAATGTTGAAGTTCTCTATCCGGCTGTTAACTTAGCTTTAGATATCGAAGCAGATGACGCAACTCTTACATGGGAAACTAATCTTATGAGTGGCGCTTCTATTATAGACTTTACTATCTATAGAGATGGAGAAAATATTGGTAATATTGCCGAGTTAGCCTATTTAGATGAAGCCTTAGCCAACGGTATTTACGCATATAGCGTTGCTGTAAATTACCTAACCGGTTCATCTATTCTTGCTCAAGCTGTTTCCGGTTTAGTGGAAGTTCTTTATCCTCCACAAAACTTAAGTTGTCTTGTAGAAACTAATAATGTGCTTATCACCTGGGATGTAGCTCCTACTTCTGCAACTAGAAGTTTCCTAGGCTACAGACTCTACAGAGATAATGAAGAAATATTCTTTAATGAAACCGCTACTACTTATAATGATCTTAATCTTATAAATAATAGTTATGAATATAAATTAGAGGCTGAGTATTCTACAGGTATTTCTGAAGCTTTAACTGCTTTAGTTAATATAGAAGTTCTTTACCCGGTTGAAAACTTTACCGGTAGCTTAACAGATACAGAGATTAATCTTGCTTGGGAAAATAATCCACTTGCAGGTAATTCTATTATCTCCTATTCACTCATTAGAAATAGTGAATTATACGCTACTTTAACAGAATTAAGCTATTTAGATTCTGCTTTAGCCAATGGTGTTTATGAATACAGGGTTGTTGCCAACTACAATAATGGTTCAGCACTTCCTTCAGATGACCTAACCTTCAATCTTGAGATTACTTATCCTGCTACTAACCTAACAGCTCAAGTTACTGCTAATGTTGTTGATTTAGTTTGGGACTTACCTGCTAGTTCACCACGAGCTTTACTTTCCTATAATATCTATAGAGATGGTGTTATTGTGGGCAATACTGAAGAGCTTAATTACTCCGATACAGCTTTAACTAATGCTATCTATTCATATTATGTTACTGCTGAATATACATCAGGGGAATCAGATCCCTCTAACAGTGTTGAAGCAATTGTTGAAGTACTCTATGCTCCTAATAATCTTACATTTAATGTTGTGAGTGATAGTATTACGCTCAATTGGGATGAACCTAATGCCATGTATAGAGGCTTTATCGGTTATAAGTTATTCAGAGATGAAG
>JBAYZI010000010.1:0-40114 GCA_041672585.1 Cloacimonadales bacterium (SeqCode)
GTCAACTAATTTCATTTTGAATGCTATACTATAACTTCTGTAATTCTTTCGTACATTTTTTACTTTTTCCATTTCATTACTCCTATTGTTTTAGGGTAACTTATATAGGACGGCACAGATTTCAGTTTTTACCTCATGGGCCTCTCTTTACTAGCTCGTATATTATGCGATAAATCATCGAGCTACCCCCTAAAGTCCCCCTATGGAGTTAAGGGAATAGCATGAAAATAAATTTTTCAACTAGAAGAAATGTATTGTTAGTCTCATATAACATATACGATGAGCTTATAGGTAGCCTATTAGATATATCTAATAGGGAAGATATTATAAAGTAAATTCAAGAACCGGGACAAAAGTGAAAATAGTTGGCACTATAGTATATGAAGGAGCAAGGCAATTCTGTTGAATTGTTGATTTGCTGAATTGCGAATGGAAGAGGGGGATTAAGACCTCGCTTCTGTCAGGTTGCGGGGTTTTTTTTATGGAATGAATGCATCTTGCATTCATCAGGCTGTATTTCAGCCTGCTTCTTCTGTCGGATTGCGGGCGTCTCGCCCGTATTCAGTCCACTCCACAGAAGAGAATTTGAAGACCTCACCCCGCCGGAAATACCGGCACCCCTCCCCATAACTTGCTATACAGCGAGGGGTAGGGGACTTGAAGAAACCACAGTCCGCCGATGAATTAGACGCAAAATATTGCGTCTCTACAGCAAAGTAAAAAGGGTACCCACAAGGAGTACCCCTACTCACAATTATTTATTTTTAAGTTATCAATCTAATAAATGAATAAAAAGTCCTGATCTTAATTTAGGTTCGAACCAAGTTGATTTAGGAGGCATAATCTCTCCTGCATCAGCAATATCCATAAGTTCTTGAATTGAGGTTGGGAACATAGCAAAAGCTACAACTTCGCGACCTGAATCTACGCGTTTCTCTAATTCTTTTAAGCCTCTAATACCACCGATAAAGTCGATTCTTTCATCAGTACGAGGATCTCCAATAGCTAAGATTGGGTGAAGCAAGTTTTCTTGTAAGATAGAAACATCAAGAGATTTAGTAGGACTGTTCTCATCAAAAGAACCTGCTTTAGCAGTAATTTTATACCACTTTTTATCTATATACATACCAAAATCATGTCTGGCTTCAGGATGGTAAACCCCTTCTCCTTCATAAAGTTCAATATCAAAATGCTCTTCTACTTTGAAGAAAAATTCTTCTACTGAATTATCGTTTAAATCTTTAACCACGCGGTTGTAGTCCATAATGTATAAATGATCATCAGGGAAGATAACAGTCATAAAGAAGTTATACTCTTCTTCGCCGGTGTGATTAGGATTTGCTTCTTTTCTAAGTAAACCAACTTTAGCAGCAGAAGCTGTTCTGTGATGTCCATCAGCAACATAGAGGTAATCCATATCAGCAAAAGCTGCAGTGATTATTGCGATATCCTGATCATTGTTCATTACCCAAAGAGTGTGAGCAATACCATCATCAGAGACGAAATCATATTCAGGCTTAGTGGCAACTATTTTGTTCACTACTGTGTTGATATCTTTTCTGTGTCTGTAGGTAAAGAAAACAGGAGAAGCGTGAGCATTGAGAGTATCAACGTGTCTTATTCTATCAGCTTCTTTATCGGCACGGGTTAGCTCATGCTTTTTGATGAGATTATTCATGTAATCTTCAGTTGCTGCACAGCCAACTAAACCGATTTGAGTTCTACCATCCATAATTTGACGATAAACATAAAATGCGGCTTTTTCATCTTGAATCATATTACCTGTTTTGAGGTAATTATAGAGATTCTCTTTAGCTTTATTATAAACTGCTTCACTGTAAAGCTCAGTACCTTTCGGTAAATCAATTTCTGCTTTCTCAACATGAAGATAACTTAATGGGTTTCCTTTCACAGCTTCACGAGCTTCATCAGAATCCATTACATCATACGGTTCAGAGGCAATAGCTTTAGCTTTTGCAGGGATAGGCCTTACAGCCTTAAAAGGTCTAAATACAGGCATAATAACTCCTTTAATTAATTTAATTTATACTTCTAACACAATAAAAAGGAGTAATGATTGTGTCAATTATTTTGTTATATGTAGGTAGGGTGCGTGTTGTATATGCCCTTTTTTTAGCCACAGATAAAAAAGCAATTAGCAATTAGCAATTAGAAATTAGCAATTGAAGAAAAATACCCCTAACACAGAGTTACACAGAGGTTAAGAAGAGTTTCACAGAGTTTTAAGAGGAAGAAAAAACAAAGAAAATAAAGATGAAACAACCGATAGCACCGAGAAACACCGATAAGAAAGAAGAATATTTTACCACCGATAGCACCGAGAAACACCGATAAAAATTCATAATGTAGGGGCGTATTGCCATACGCCCTTCCATGCAAAGACAAAAAGAACACGGATAGCAAAGGATTCGCGACCTCTTAATTCCCCTCTTCATTCGCAAGCCAAACGCTCGATAAATTAGACGCAAAATGTTGCGTATCTACAGTAAGGGAAGGGTGGATACAAGAGCTTTCTCAAAAGCCTTGATTATCTAATTGACAAAATAATAATAGTTATTTATAATGACAAAAAGGGGTGTACCAATGAAGATAGCTTTAATAGGTTACGGGAAGATGGGAAAATTACTACATTCGTTGTGCTTGGAAAGTGGCTACGAAGTAGTAAGTATAATAGATTATGCCGGGGACGAATATCCTAAAAATATAGATAAAAACAGTTTGAATGGGGCAGAAGTGGCTCTGGAGTTTACTCAACCTGAAGGGATAGTGGAACGAATCAAACAACTTGCTAAATGTGGTGTAAATGTAATTGTGGGGACTTCCGGTTGGTATGATAGATTAGCTGAAGTTGAAGCAATTGCTCTGGAGAATAAAGTCGGGATTATGTATAGTGCCAACTTCTCTATTGGGATGAATATCTTTTTTCAGGCTGTAGATTATATGTCAAAGTTAATGGCAAGCATGGAGAAATATGATTTATATGCTTATGAAGAGCACCATAATATGAAAAAAGATAAGCCGTCCGGAACAGCCAACTACATCACTGCCATGATAAAAAAGAATGACGATAACATAGCTCCTGAGTTTAAATTTGAAGCAATTAGGGCAGGCAAGAAGCCGGGAACTCACGTGATTGGGTATGATGGTGATTATGATTTTATCGAGCTGAAACATTTGGCGCGTGATAGAAGTGCTTTTGTCTCCGGTGCTGTGAAATCAGCTCAGTGGATAAAAGGAAAAACAGGTTTTTATAATTTTAGCAACTACTTTAAGGAGATCTTCGGAATAGATGAGTAAACAAATAAACTTTATTAAAATGACAGCTCAAGGTAATAATTATATCTATCTGGATAACAGAGATTTTCGGTTTGAAAATTATAATTTAGCTAAGTTGAGCAAAGCTATTAGTGATGTTAAATTTGGATTTGGTTCCGATGGCATAGTTGTGCTTGATTCTGATGAAGATACCCATTGCTTTATGCGAATCTTCAATAGTGATGGTTCTGAAGCTAAAATGTGTGGTAATGCTCTTCGCTGTGTAGCCTTTATGATGGCTGAAGAAGATAATCATGCTCCTATTCTGATAAATACACGAAGTGGGATTAAAACTGCTTCCGTGAACCGGGAAACGCGTGTTGTCAAAGTAAATATGGGAGTTCCTAAAACTTTAAAGAGAATTGAAATAGGGAAGATGTCCGGTAATGTTGTTGATGTGGGTAATCGGCATTGGATTATCAGGAATAGTGAGATTACCCGCGATGAATTCATCAAAGAAGCTGAAAGAGTTCAGAAAAGTGCAGAGTTTCCTAAAGGAATCAATGTAGAACTGATAAATATACTTGACAGGAATAAGATTACTGCGATTGTCTATGAGCGTGGTTCCGGTGTAACTTCTGCTTGTGGAAGTGGAGCTACTGCTATATTCTGGGATTGTTATGAACAGGGATTAATAGACAAAAAAGTTAAAATAAAGTTGGAAGGTGGAGATATAACTGTCTCCTTGGTAAAAGATAATGTTATTTTAGAAGGTCAAGTAACGCATATTGGTACAGGGACCTTCATATGGAGTGAAAATGGATAGTATCGGACAATATATAAAGTCATTAAGAGAAGAGCAGAACTTGACAATTGAAGAGATGGCAAAGATAACCTTGATAAAGATAGAACACCTTAAACAATTAGAAAAAGATGATTTCGAAGCTCTGGGCGGGTTTGGAGTAGCTAAAAGTTATGCCTCCAGTATTGTTAGAAAACTCAATGCCAGTGAAACTAAGCTCACCTCTATAATTGAGAATAAATACCCTGAATATAAGGTTGATACCTATGAATCTTTAGAATACAAAGAAGAGAAAAAGTTTCTTATTTCGGCAAACAGCATCTATGCTACGATTTTTATTATTATTACTATTTTTTTAGTTATTTATGTTGTAGATATTGTAAAAAATAGTGATTTATCGATATTTAAGGCTAGGAGTGAGATGAAAGAGGCGGAAGAAGAAGCACAAAAACCTGATAGAATAATTATTGAATTACCACCTCCATCTGAGCGCGAGAGCTAGTGAAAGCAATCTTAGCTCTTTATTGGAGAAGTCTGGGGAGACTTAAAAAATCATCTTGGGGCAAGAATTCTATCTTTATGATAATTGGTATTGTCATAGCAGTTGGTGCTTTAACTCTCTCCATGTTGCTTTTTGAAAGTTATGAACAAACATTAAGCATGGCGTTTAAAGTATCACAACCGGATATTGTTATCCGACATGTAGATAGGGGCTGGACATCAGAGCAGAAGGATAAGTTAGCTGCTGTGCTTGCTTCTTATACTGATGAAATTAAAGCTCAAGATGCCAAATATTCAATCTCGGCAATTCTAGCTAATAAAGATATTAATAAACCTGTCTATATAGAGTCTTTCAATAATGAAAATATAAAATATAACTCTTTAATGTACCCATTTTCTAATGAGGATAGGTTTAATCTTGAAAACAACGAAATTATTCTTGGCTCTTATCTGGCAGCCGATCTCAACTTAGCTAAAGGTGATGAGGTAGAAGTAGTTTTGCCCAACTCCATTAGATTTTCTATCTTTGGCTTGGTTAAGAAGTCGGAGAAGTTTATTATCAAAGATGTCTATAAAACCGGACTCTATGAAATTGATGTTACCAGAGCTATCATCAATCAGGAAAGAATGCTAACATTAGCTGATAACCATGATTCTCCATTAAATTATTCACTTTTATTAAATAACAGAACTAACGAAAACAGTAGTTTGCTAACCAGAAGAATAAATTCTAAGCTATTGCTTGCGGCTCCTTCGCTCTATGCTTATGATGTTTTCTCTAATAATACCATGATATTTTCAGCTCTTGCTTTACAGAAGATTATGATCTTCTTGATTTTAAATATTATCGTGATTGTGGCAGGGTTCAATGTGATTAGCACAATTTCTACTATTATTATAGAAAAAGCTAATGAAATAGGTATTTTAATGACGCTGGGATTAAAAAGAAAAGAGATTAAAACTATTTATTTTAGTTTCTCTTTAATGCTTTCGCATATTGGTATTTTCGGTGGAATGGGAATAGGAACGCTACTTGCTTATTGGTTGACTAACCAGGATTTTATCTCTCTCAAAGGGGATATCTACTTTATTGATAAGATTCTGATTGACCCTTCTCTCACTATGCTAGGAGCTATTTACCTGACAACCTTAATTATTATTTCTTTAACCATATTCTTCTCCTTAAGAGGAATCAATAAATTATCAATTATAAATATTATGAGAAAATAAACATGGAAATTATAAAATTATCAAATGTTAAAAAGAGTTACTATGATGTCAATCGTGAACTTAGTGTGCTTAAAGATATTAATCTCTCTGTACAAGAAGGGGAGTTTGTCGTAATTTCAGGAGCTTCAGGCTGTGGAAAAAGTACACTTCTGCACATGATAGGTCTCTTGGATTCACCAGATTCAGGGGAGATTTATTTAGCCGGAGAATTTATGAATTCACTTAAAAGTGTCGAACTCTTCAGAAATAAGAACATTGGCTTCATCTTTCAATTTCACTATCTTTTAGAAGACTTTACTGCTTTAGAGAATGCTATTATCCCCTTGCTGGTTCAAGGATATAAGAAAAAAGAGGCAGTGAAGAAAGCAATGGTAGTTTTGGAAAGTCTGGGTCTAAAAGAGAGGGAGAACCATTTTCCTAACCAACTAAGTGGAGGAGAAGAGCAAAGAGTAGCTATTGCCCGTGCTATGATCACGAATCCCCGCTTATTAATTGCTGATGAACCTTCCGGCAATCTTGATGCTGAAACTACTAGCAGTGTGATGAAAATATTGAGAAAATTGAATAAAGAAGGACTCACTATTATTTTTGTAACCCATGATCTCAGTCTGGTTGAACCGACAGATACTCATTACACTATTAAAGATGGTAAATTAATACTGGCATGACAACCAAAAAAAAGAAAGAACCGAAGCTTGAAGAAGATAAAGCTAAGGAGCTAAAAAAGGAGAAAGCTCGGAAGCTTAAAGAAGAGAGAGTTAAAAAGCGCGAAAAAGAAAAACTTCTAAAGCTAGAAGCCAAAAAAGCTAAAAAGCTTGAGCAGGATGAAGCTAGAAAACTTAGGCAAGAAGAAGCAGAAAAACTTAAAAATGAAAAAAGCTTAATGGCTAAAGAGTTTAAAACTGAAAAGTTGCAAGAGAAAAAAGAGTTAAAACTCAAAAACAGAAGAAAAGAAAAAATAAAGCACTTCTTCAAAATTTTGCTCTTTATCTTGTTTCTATTTTTCCTATATTTGGTTTGGCAGAGAAATTACCTTACTAAATACACATTAGAGAACATTGTTAGCAAAATAGCTAAAGCCAAAATATCCTTAGGTTCAATTGATATAAATGAAAAGGGCATCTTTTTAGAAGACGTAGAGGTAGAATCTCTAACAGATATCTATTACTATGCCAAAACACCTAGAATCGATATTGAACTAAATTATTCTGCTATCTTTAACCATAAATTGAGATTCAAAGAGATTGTTGATTCTCTCTATATGGAGACTCCGGTGCTGAAATACTCTCAATCTTTTGAAAAATCAGAAGAAGAGAAGCTTGCCAAACGCAAGAGAAAAGAAAAAAAGAAAATAGAGAATAAAAGTGAATCTGCTCCCTTTGATATAACTAACTATGTGCGTAAGGCTACGATAACTGATAGTAACGTAGCTATTGATATAGGATATGCTCCTTATTTTAGAATTACAGACACTTTTACCCAAGCAAATTTCGAGTTTGACAATACAAGAGAGGAAACTGTAAAAGCACAGATGATGGATAATCGTAACCACCCTTTGTATATTGGACTTGTGTTGAATGAAAGGGGGTTTGCTTCTGCAGAACTTGAAGCCCATGAGTACAATCCTGATTCTCTGTTCATTGATTATGTAGATAACCTGCAATTAAATCTGGCAGGGAAAGCAAAGTTTAGCATTCTTGAAACAAAAGAAGAGTTTCTTGATGTTGATCTTACCTCTGACCAGGTAACTGCTTCTATCGTTGGGATGGATCTAATAATTAATAACCTAAAAGTAACAGGTACAAGTGATGCCCTCTTTGCTAAGCCGGGAAGTGTATCATTCATGGGTATTCCTTGCGAAGTAGCAGGAACTGTTCTTGATATCTTCGACAAGGTTAAGCTTGATGCCGGTGCTATTATTGATCATTACGAACTCAACAAATCTTTTGATTTTGTTACAGGCACAGTCAATTTGGAAGCTGCAGTTAACGGTTATGCTGAAGATCTTTTAATTCAGGCAGTAGTTAATTCTCCCTCACTTGAACTCTTTTCTTTTGATATTAAAAATATAGATGCTAAACTTGAGTATCAACAATATATAAAAGTAGATTTATTGAATGCAGAAATCGATAAGAACACTTTGAAGGGTTCCGGATTTGTAGAGAAGAACTATCTCTCGGCTGATTTAATAATCAAGAATAAAGAAGAGAATATTATAAATCTGCAAGGTAATCTAATAACCAAAGGGGTTGTTATTGATGACGATGCTTTTTTCAAATTAGTTATCAGTGATTTAGCATTAGGCTATAATGGGTTTCACCTAGAACCATTGTTTGGCTTTTTTTCTTTAGACAAAGATATTATAACCGGCTATTTAGGCAATACGGAGCTAGTACTCGAATTAGAGACAGATCTTGCTTTAAGTGATTCCAAAGCAATAATTACATTCTTGGATTTCAATGTAGGCTCAGCCTATAGCTTATTTCAACAAGACCCATTTACAGCAATTAGTCCCCTTGTGAATGGTTCAGTTGTGGTTTCTAAAAAGATGAATTTAGCTCAGACTGAACTCAATCTAGAACTAACAGGATTCAATGATGAGGTTTATCTTCCTCTTAAAACTGATATTAGTTGGGATCTTGATTCTAATGATATTAAAATGACCAACAATATCATGAAAGGAAAGGCTTATGCCGGCGAAATTGCTCTTTTGACAGAAGTAAACATGAATGGTAATAATGAACTAGATGCCGAAGTTGCCATTAATAACAATATTAGTATTAAGGGAAAAAACCTACTTAATGCTGAACGAACATTTAAGCTTAATCTTAAGCATATCTCCTTAGCCGAAGTTAAAGAATACTTGCCCAAAGAACTCACTGAAAGCTACCCTGATGGCTATGTTACGCTTGATTTAGATTATTTCTTCTCTTCAGATAGAATTAAGGGTAATCTCAATTTTACAGGTATCAGAATTGCCGGTTTCTCGGGGTATGGACTGCAGGCTGATTTTGGTGGCACTTTAGAACAGGTCATTATAGATAATCTCCGTTTTTATAACGAGAGGCAGATACTTTTAGAAGCCTCCGGAACAATCTCCGTGCAAAATGGATTGGTAATGAATGCTGATGCTGTAATTAATGAAATAGATTTTGCTGACTATCAGAATGTTTTCCCTTTTACAGGCTTCCTACATGCTGATGTCAACTTTAGATATGATTCAAAAGATGAAGAGAAATATGGATTTAGAGTGAAGGGAGTAGGATCTGACTTTAAGATTTCTAATTTTGATATTGACGATGTTTATTTTAATCTAATGTATGTGCCTCAAAGAATTCATATTGATAATCTCTACCTAAATTCAACCAATTATGCTGATCTTAATGTGTTTGGAGATTTCACCTACGATATCTTCAAAGATGAATATATTCCCTCAAATGAACGACTTTATCTGAAATTTGATGCTGATGGGTATAAAATACTTAAGAAGCTACTGCCCGGTATGTTAGAAAGCGGTAAATTTGATTTATCCAGCGAATTAGTTTTGGGGATTAATGAAGAGGGATTGCAACTCTTTGAAGGGTATGTGAACTCGGAACGGGGCTACCTGGAAGTTGCAGAACAACCTGATTTAATAGATAATATTAATATAAAAGCTGTCATTAAAGATAATGAATTAGATTTAGAAAGGTTTGAACTTAAATTAGGAGATGGTTACTTGCATATTTCTAATATTGTTTCAGAAGAGGGTGATAACTTCTTTATTGGCGGGTTTACGCTGGGACAATTTAGAATATTTACTTCCCAAAGAGATATTTTAGTTCACATTCCACAATATATGCCTGTTAGTGAAAGTGCACAGATAAAAATTGCCGGCACAAAGAAGAACTATGCTCTGATTAAAGGACCTTTTGATGACATGAAGATTGATGCAGAGGTTACTTTTTCCAATGGTTCGGTGATTTATCCTCCTAAAACGGAAAACCTTTTAACGATTATTGCATCTGCTTCCAAAAGTACTTTCAAAAAAAAGAAACACGTCGTTAAAGATAACAAAGACATTAATAATGCTCTTCCTTTCGATCTCAATGCTAAATTAATCATAGGCGAGAATTTCAAATATGTTACCTATCCCACTAATATTTCCCTAACGCCAAACAGCTATTTGAATTTAGTTTATCATAATAGTGAATGGTCAGTGCCGGATGCTAAATTTCTGGCTGAAGAGGGTAAGGTAACTTTCTTAGATACTGATTTCAATGTAGATTTGGTTGAAATTATGATTAATGAAATTGAACTCTCAATTGATGCTTCTTTCTCTAATAAAGTTGAAGACGGCTCTACTGTAACACTAAGAATCTCCAATGGTCAGAGTAACAACTTGAGTTTAGATGATTTAACGTTAACTATAGAAAGTGATAATCCGGACGACAAAACAGAATCACAGGCAATCAATAGGCTTAGGTATTCTGATAGTGATTATGAGATGAACCCTGGAGGTCAGACTTCATTGCAAGATGAAGCAGTCTTGATGCTGGGAGCAAATGTTGATAACACCTTCTTTAATAGATACTTAAGACCTGTAGAGACCTTCTTCAGAAGACGTTTAAGAGTAGATTATTTCTATATTAGACCTGGTTTCGTTAAAAATATGTTGAATAATTATGTTGTTGGCACCAGTCATGATCGAGCACAAGAGGTAACTGATTCTGAGTTAGCTCAATTTAGTAGCTCGATTCTGCTAAATAACTTATCTGTAAACTTAGGCAGACCTATTTACAAGAGATTTTATTTCAATTATTATGGGCTTTTCCAAGAAGCCACTAACCTTAATAGGAAATCTAAAATTACCTATCAACAAGATTTTCAAGTTAGAGCTAATTTAGATTTTAAAACAAAGATGTCTTACACTTTTAAGCATCGACCCAGTAGTGAAAATGCTCACGAAGTTATGATTTTCCATAGTTTGAGTTTTTAATAATTATGACTAAACAAATAAAGTTCATTTACCAACCACCGATTAGTAGTAATCTAAGCGTTTATTTGGTTGCTGATTTTAATGAGTGGAGTAAGAGTAAAGATAAATTAAAAGATAATAACGGTGTCTATGAGATAATCAAAGAGTTAGCCCCGGGTGAGTATAAGTACTACTATTTAGTGAATAATAAAATTACTTTAGACCCCAATGCTAGCAAAATAGAGATAGATGATAAAAGCTATTCCCTGAAGAAAGTTTGCGCTGATGAAGATTCTATCTTCTTGGTTCCTATAGAGATTAAAGATTTGCAAGCCTTGCAAGAAGTCTCTATTGTCGGAAGCTTCAACAACTGGAAACCCAATTATAATAAGCTGATAGAGTTTCATAATACATTTAAGACAACCCTTTTTCTTCCTCCCGGTTCCTATTCCTACAAGTACTTAGCTAAAGGGGATAGGTGGTTTAATGAGGCAGAATTATTATCTGCTAAGATAAAGCCGGCTCACGATAAGAAGAGTGAGAATTCTACTCTGGTAACGAACTTTCAGACCTTCCGGACTATTAAAAAGAACCTGATTGCTGAATCTGATATTAACTATCTAAAGCTAAAATCTAAAATTATTAACATCTCTAGATTCTCCGAAAACGGCTTTGAATTTAGGATAATCCTACCTTATTTAGAAGATATTGAAGTTACCTTATATCTTAATAATCAAGAAATTATGTTGGATTTTGTAGCTTCGGACAGAGTTAACTGTGCTTTTACTTGTGAAGTAGATATAACCAATCTGCATAAGCTTTTCCGCTATTATATCAGGATAAACCACCAGCAATATACACTCTTTGGTAATCAAGATAAGCTAGCTAATTCTCAGCTTAATGACTCCTTTTTCCTGCCTGCTGATTTAAACATCTTCCTAATAGACAAGCAAATGGGCAGTGAGATAATCTACCAAATTATGCCTGACCGCTTCTGCAATGGGGATAGTTCTCTTAACCCCGATTTCTCTGAGGCTTATTATCAGGGAAGTAAAAAGATACCTAAAAAATCATCTTTAAAAAAGAATCAAGAGTATTATCATCTGGTCCCTTGGAATGAACTTGAACCGCTTAAAGAAAATCCTTATAGTGCCAACGCAGACCCTGATTGGTTTGCCTTTTATGGTGGTGATTTAGCAGGAGTAAAAGAGAAGATTCCTTATTTAAAAGAGTTGGGCGTTACTTTACTCTATTTTAATCCTATCTTTCAATCAAAATCACCACATAAATATGATACTATAGATTTTAAATTAGTAGATCCTCATCTTGGCGACAATGCTTCTTTTAAAGAGTTAGTTAAAGAACTGCATGACAATAATATCAAAGTAATTTTAGACATAGCTCTTAACCATAGCGGAACCGGCTTCTTTGCTTTTCAAGATTGTTTGGCTAAAGGCGAAAAGTCGGAGTATTGGCACTGGTATGATTGGAAGCAATACCCACTGCCAAAGGTTATAGATGAATCTTTTAACGCCCTTGAATATTATCAGTGCTGGTGGGGACATAAAGATATGCCTGACCTAAATTATGATCTTCAGCGGGACACCCCGGCAGAGAATTCAGTTTTTGACATTAACCATGCCCAGCCTAATGTGGAGCTAGTTAATTATCTTATAGATTCTCTCAGCTATTGGGTGGAAGATATTAAAATTGATGGCTATAGATTAGATGTTCCGGAAGAAGTTCCTTATTGGTTCTGGGAGATTTTTAGAAAGGTTTTAAAGAAAATAAACCCTGATTTGTATCTAGTTGGGGAGATCTGGAACCAACCTGAAACCTGGCTGCAGGGTAAATACTTTGATGGGATTATGAACTATCACTCTTTTAGAAACCCTGTTGTTGATTACTTTTTGTTGCAAAAGATAGCTAAACAAGAGTTTATAGATAAGATTTCTACCGGCTTGATTCACTATCCGGAAAGAGTGATTCAAAGCCAAATGAATCTTCTCTCTAGTCATGATACTATCAGAATCCGTAAACTGGCTAAAGATGATCTTAAGAAGCTAAAGCTGGCTCTTCTCTTTCAGTTTACTATCCCTGGAATACCACATATTTATTATGGTGATGAAGTCTTCTTAGATGGTAATAAAGACCCTGATAATAGAAGACCTTTCCCTTGGGATTATGAGGACGATACTCAGAGAATGCAAGTTCTTGAATTCTATAAGCACATAATTTCTCTTAGGAAAAGTAATCATCTCTTCACACAAGGGAAGTTACTCTTTGTTAAACACCCTTATCTTCTCATCTACAAAAGAGAGCTCTCTGCTGATAAACCTACAATCATTGTGATTTTCAACACAAGTAAACAAGAGATTAGTATAAAAGAGTTTGTGGAAGAGTTTCCACAGGCACTACTCACTTCTTCAGAGAGTGATATTCTGATTCCTTATGGGTATTATGTTGCTGTGAATGCTTAAATTATCTACTTCAATAGCACACACTTCTTAATTAAATATTGTTGGGCAGATTTTAGGCGATAGAGATAAAGTCCTGAAGCAACAGACTTATTGTCATTATTCTTACCATCCCAAATCACAGTATGAGAACCTGATATATAAGTTCCAAAAGATTTAACCTTCTGACCTTTGATGTTATAGAGATTAAAATCGGCAGTAGCACCATCATTAATAGTAAACTTAATGGTTGTAGTCGGATTGAACGGATTAGGATAAGCATTGCTAAGTGAAAGAGGTTTAACTTTTTCCACATCACCGCCGGAACTAACTACAAAGTTGGCTGTTAAGCTGGTATTTGAATCTAAAAAGATAGTAACAGCGCCGGTAGTATCGGCTATTTCATTCCAATGACTAAACTTATATCCCGGGTTTGGTATCGCCTTTATGGCAATAGGTAAAGAAGAGAAGTAAGAACCATGCCACGGGTAGTTTATATCTGAGTGCTTACTTCTATCAGGTTTTATTTCTAATGAATTTACGGAGAGATAACCTGTTTCCAAAGAACCGACATCTAAAGAAAGAGTTCTTAGGCTATCTAAATCAAAGCGGTTTTGTAGGTGTTGGAAAACTTCTCCAGGACGGTTTTGCAGGAAGTAAAAAATAACAGAATAATTGGCATTCCATGTTTCATAATCTCTTGGCCGTGAGAATCTGGCAATATGTTCTTCTATTTCATCCACAATTCCCAGACGATAAGTGGTTAGAATATCAGATGTTCTATTAAACATAAAAGTACTGTTTAGATAATCGCAAAACTGATTGATAAACATCACCTTATACTCATCATTGGTTAAAAGTCTTCTCAATATAAGTGTACTCCAATCATTAATCCCATTAGTTGTGGTAACTCTTTCCAGAGTATTATCTGAAACCGGATTGGCAGTTCCAGAAAGTCCCAGAGCTAAATCTAAATCATAAAGCATCCATCTCCACCTTCCATCATGCCCAAAAGGTGCATCAGGATTATAAGCATCTGTTTTTAGCCGCCAATATCTAATATTGTTGAAAGGCCAATCAGCATTACCTGAGAAAATCTCTGTTATTTGATAATCAGTAAAACTCTGCATATCCATACGAGTTTCCAGATAATCGTAATCTGTTTGGTTGATAGTTTCATGTGCTTCAAAAAAGGCAATTAAATCATTATAATCATCACTATCCCCTTCATTAGCTTCAGCATTAGCTTCAAGCAGATCAACATTATCTCCATCCACTGCATAAACGCGCTCCAGATAATCTGCATCATACCTTTCGCGCATATTATGAATTCCCCAATATTCTCCATTGATAAAGATAATTACAGGTTGATAAGCTTGAGTATCGAAGTTTAAATCTTCAACAATCTTCTGCATGATCGGATCGCGTAAATAGAACTGATAGTAATCGTTGCCGGAATTCCTCAACATCAATCTCTTAAAACTGCTATCTTCTAAACCAGGGAAAAACTTATAATCAAAAGTAGAGTTTCCATACTTTTTACGGGCATAGAGTCGTAGAGATTTGATTTGAAAAGACCTGCTCCAGCCTCCATGAATACGAATCCCCATGTTCTGTGAAAATTCAGCCTGCGCGCCAGAGGAAGAAAAATATTCCATGTGGGCAAGTTTCTCTGTTTCACTTCCGCTTCTATGATAATTAGCCGGAACTCCTGCATTGGCATAACCGGCAGGGTTCTCTTCTCGCCAAGTATCAAAATCAGTTCCTGCTACATAAATACCGTCATAATAATCAAAGAACTCATTCTCAGGGAGAGAAATACTGATTAAAGGAAGTGTATAAGGATTGCTGTTAACATTCTGCACAAAGAAACTATGGGTGGTTGTTTTAGATGGTTCAGCCCCTTCTTTAAAAGCTTTGGCTCTGACAATAAATCCTTTTTTAACAGGCGTGGAAGGGGCATAGATGTGAGAAGTATGAAAAGTTGGAGAGATTTGGGTTAGTTTATCAGGCTCAGAAGTTCTGTCATGAATATTAATAGGAGAAGTATAAGTCTGAGAAGTGTAGCTATTTGTGAGAAACTCACCCAAAGAAGTGCCGGTTTGCGGATAGCTATTCTTATATTGATAAGTGGTTCCCTCTAAATTATCCTGATCCGGGTCTGAACCATCTAAAGTATAAATAATCGTTACTTCCGGATCTTCATGTGTTAAGTTTAAATTAAAATTACTACTGTAAAAACCACCTTGTTGGGAAAATTCGACAGGTGCTAAAACAATTACTTCAGGTGGCTCAATAATCTGTGCTAATAAGGATAAACTAATGCAAATAAGTAAAAAAAATAAACTAAATCTTTTCATAATAATTTTCTCCTGAGTAGGTTTGATAGTGATAAAACATCTTTATGCAATAGTTGGACTTAGAAGAAATAATGTCAAATGAAATCTTGGGCTAGGGGAGAATTCAATAAAATAAAATAAGATTAACAAAGAAGAAGGAAGAAAGAAAAAGATTTAGCCACGTATAGCACTGATAATTCTGAATGTTGAATCGTGGATTTGTTTAATTGTTTAATCAGTTGAGATGGGTGGTAGTGTAGTATATGTTTATCGGAGGAGATGCAAAATATGCTCTCTGGGCTAATCTTTACAATTCTTACGGGATATAAGAGATTGATTATCCGTTATTAATCTGTTAAAATCCGCACAATCTGCGTTATTCTGTGTTCTATTCTTCTCTTTCAATTATTCATTAAAACGCATACTCAACCATCAACTTACTCCAGAAGTTATTATGTATCTCATCTGTTTTTTTATTAATAGTATCAGCACCATAAGAGTAACCACCTGATAATTCAATATATTTATTAAACTTAAACAGGAGATTAGCATAAACTCCAAGATGGTCTGTATAGTTAAATAAAACGCCATTAACGGTGTAATTACCACTATAGTTGTTATAGCGAATACCAGTAGTTGATTTCAGCATTTTACCAATATTCATAGTAAGATCAGCGTTGAGATATTGATATTCATTATCAAACATCTCTTTTTCGAATTCATCTAATCCCAAGTAGTTCATAGTTGTCAATGAAAGAGAAAGAGCATATCTTTCCTTAAAAGTATATTGTCCATCAATTCTAGTATTGAAAAGTTTGTAGGTATCATTAAGGCTATAAATTAAGGATTTACCAAATGCAGCTGCAAAACTAAATGACAAATTATCATAATTGGACCAGAGAAGTGTCTGGCGGATATCCGGTTCATTGAATATCTTTCCTTCATATTCTTCTTGTTTGAATTGGAGTTCCGAATCAGCTTTAAATCCATTCATGGTTGAAACGGTAAAATAAGATGTAGCAGATAGACTTTTCTTATCGCCATTCTTATTAAAAAAGCTGTAGTCTAACCAAGTTTCTAAACCGAGATATCTTAACTTTGAAATATCAAATCTGTAATCAAAGCAAGTTGATATTAGCGTATAATTAGTTTCATCGATTCTCCCCATATCCGCAGTAAAGTTTTTTGATGAGGAGTTAATCGCAGTCATTAAATCATATTTTGGGGCATAATAGTTATGTTTTAGAGAAAAATCAATCCCATTAATTGTTTTCTCCTTTTCTGTTTTATTAGTAGATAAATAGGTATCAATTTCCAATCTATTATTATCAGAAACATAAACAATAGGATTAATCTGTAACACACTGTTAGTATAGTCATTATGGGGATTAAACCTATTTAAAGTAGAGAGCTGTACGCTCCAATAATCACCTTTAGGTTTAACATTAGCTACAACATATTGGTTACCGGTATTATATACATAGCCGTCGTCAGTTAACTTTTTATCTTTAGCATATAAAACTCCATAGCTGAGGTTTTGGTTATTTCCTGTAAACTTAGCAGCTATTTCGGGTTGCTGAATATGTCTAGTATAGAACATATAACTAGGGAAATCAAAAATATCGTAATCTTCAGTAAAGAAGTATCTATTTTCATTTAAATAAGGTGCAAACTCTAAATTATAGATATCTTGTTCATAATCTAAAGGTACTTCCGAATAATCTGGATTTACTGAAGTTTTGAAATTTAGAGCAGAAGATGGATTATAGGCAAGATCAAAACCTGAATGTTTAAGCCCATATTTACTATCCTGAGTTAAGTTATCATGCAGATATGAAGAATACCCACGAGTCGTGATATTAAGCTTACTTCGGACAATATCTGAGAGAACAATATCAAACCCTTTGTCGAAATAATTACCTTTCATCTTAATATCGGAATATGGTCCGCTATAAAGGTGATACTTCTTAGTATAGGCACGAGAAAATGCTAGCTTCCAGTTATGTACATCTTTGTTGGGATAATTTAGATCATTAAAAGGAATAGTGAAATCAACAATCCACTCATTCTCAGTAAAAGAACTTTTATAAGAGTAATTACTATCCCAATCATTGCTGATGTTAAGATCAGATTTCCGAACTCCATCTAATAAAGAACCGTTTGGATAAGCATAATAGATATAGCTAAATCTGTCTTTTAGGGAAACAACAATTTGAACTCTTAAATAATCAGCTGTTTGATAAGTCTCGTAATTAACCGACGCACCAGTAATCATATCTTCATTCTTGGTCATAATAGCATGAATATAAAGATTATCTCTATCATAGGATACTTCAATATTAGTTGGGTCAATCATCTGAAGCATATCATTAGGTTCATTCCTAGCAAAATCACTTTGATCTACTTGGAGAACAATCTCCCCACAAACAGACATTAAAAATAACAAAAATAAATTAGTAAGCAATATTTTCTGGAAATTCATTGTTTCTCCTTTTTTGGTTATGATGAAGCACTTTTATAATATTTAATATTCTTTATTAGCAATAGAGCAGAAACAGAGGCAAAGCAGATAGTTAGTAAGAATACCCCTAAGGTTGATCTTAGATCAAATTCGATAAAACCTTTGAGAGGAGCGTTTCCGATGATAAGCACGGGTATGATATAGGTTAAGAACCATATAATGTAATAGTTTTTATAGATTACTGCCGGGTAAATACTCAAATCAAAGAAAGAGGAGAATAGACTTGTGAAAGCACCTACTTTGATAAAATGAAAAGCTCCGATAGCAATCATCAACATACAGCTCGCTTTAACAAGTACTGCCAGAGCAATTAAGATTAAAAGATTAGTCAAGGTAACATAAGTAAAGCTGATGCTATATGTCTTAATAATTACAATGAAAAGCACAAGATCTGTGATGAGATTAAAGATAACTTTAAGGTTAAGCGTAGAAACTATTAGATTAAAATAGAGGTTTATTGGCTTAATTAAAATATTATCCAAACTTCCATAACAAATTCTATCCGGAATAGAGCTTATATTGCTGGAGAAGAAGAGGGCATAGAGGTCATTGACACTCTTCACTATAGCAATTAGCATCATCACTTGCCAAATTGGAATAAATTCTGAAAGGTCAACATTCTGATAAATAAGCTTATAGAATAGAATTGAGATCAGCATTCCTATAAAGTCAAAAAACATGGTTAGGATGAAGTTTGATTTGTACATCATCATAGCTTTCAGCTCAAGGTAGTTTTTATAATAGTAGTACATTAACCTATTCCTTCATAAGCTTTTAAAGACTTCTTCCACATAATCTTAATAACTATGGTAAATATAATCATCCAGATAAACATTTTACCAAAGATAACTAATATCTCATTAGGACTAAATAAGTTAGAAGATAGCAACTTCGCAGGGTAATAAGCAATAAACGATGTCGGAAGCCATTCAAGGATTGACTTTACCCAATTTGGATAGATATCAAAAGGAAGGAATACGCCTGTCAAAATTGGTAAGGCAAAAGTCATAATTGAGTCTATAAACTCTATTTCCACAAACTTAAAAGCAGATATGGAGAGGAGGAAAGTCATTTGGTAGGAAATTATTGAAGCTAAAATGAAATAAGCTAGATAGATGAAGAGATTACTCCAATAAAACTCTATTTCGGGTATGCCAATAAATAGATACATGGTTAACAACACAACAACAATAGAGGTCAAAAGGTACATGATTTTTGTACTAAAAATCACAAAATAATTATGGAAAAAGTAGGAGTAAGGCTTTAAAAGATGATAGTTCAGAGAACCATATTTAATATCATTTGTTATATCCCACCAAGAAACCGGGGTAAATATATCTCCTGATACCCTAGCAATGATAAAATACAAGATTAACGACTGGTAGTCCCACCCTTGGAAAGATGAACCGGAGGAATAGATGAATTTAACCAAGAAAAGAGTTCCCAAAAGTGGAATTAATTCTACAATAAAGCTCAATAAGAAATTCAGCCTATAAGCTTTAGATTCATTTAAAGTTTGTTTTAGTAAGCCAATATAGTACATTATTTGTTCTCTAAAATATTAGCTATTAGAGTTTCTAGTAGCTCTTGTTCAACATTCAGATTAGTAACTTTATAATTAGTAAAGATAAAACTTAAGGTTTCTGTATATTTCTCTTTATTAATAAAGAATTCAACATTATTGCCATCTTGATTACCGTCAAAGCGTTTGGTTATTGCCGCTGCTTCAGAACTTGTTGTTGCCTCCAGAGTTATCTTGTCTTTATTCCTTAATTTTAAGAGGGCTGAAATATCATCATAATAGAGAACTGTTCCTCTATCCAGAATAACACACTTATCACAGCATTCAAACACATCGTTAATGTTATGACTGGTAATTACAAACTGAATTTTTAATTCTTGATTGCAGAAATTGATAAATTCTCTTAGCTTCTTTCTTACCACGACATCCAGATCAGAAGAAGGTTCATCTAAAAAGACAAGTTTGGGTAGATGTAAGAAGGAGAATAATAGTTCCATTTTTGTTCTTTGACCTAATGACATATTTCTTAACGGCTGATTTAACTCTTCGGCAATATCAAAAGCTTCCTTAAATAGCTCAATTCTTCTATCGAATTCACTTTTACTGTACTTGTAGATATATCTGGATAATCTAAGACTCTCAATTGCAGGAAGATCCCAAATCAGTTGTTGCCTACCACCTTGATACAAGCCTATTTGATTTTTGAACTCTTTATCAAGCTTATGGGGAGTATGCCCTAAAATCTTAATACTACCATTATCGGGATGAATAATCCCTGTCATTAACTTAAGTAATGTAGTTTTCCCTGCTCCATTTCTACCTAATACTCCAATGTTTCCACTTGTGTTGTATGTAAATGAAATATCATGCAGAGCATTAATCTCTTTAAATTTAGGTTTAAAAAGAGACGATGATATTTTTGTTTTATAACCTTTGCTAACATTACATACCTCTATTAAATCCTGGCACATTTTAAATTCCTTATTTATTATCATTTAAGTTTTGATTTAAAAAACAAATTTATTCAAACATTTTACATTTGTCAAGATTTATTACAAAATGAGAGAATTAGCACCTCCACCAACAAACCCAAAAGCTATGAAAATATAATTGTGAATAACTCCAAATAGCGTTATTTTATCAATAACATAACTTTAAGGAGCTAATTATGAAAATAAGAGAAATTGAATTAACTTCTACAAAAGATATTGAATTGATAGAAGTAACCAAGCATATTCAAGCTTTTGTAAATGAAGTTGAACAGCAAGACGGCTTACTAAATATCTATATTCCTCATAGTACAGCCGGGATTACTATTAATGAAGCAGCAGACCACGATGTGAAAGTTGATTTGCAGTTTGCTCTACGCAGGTTGAGTCCTAAGCTAAGAGAGTATATGCATGTGGAGGGAAATTCTCATGCTCATTTTCTCTCGAGTATAGTGGGATGTTCCACGACAATACCTTTTTCTAACAAGAAGCTACTTCTGGGAAAGTGGCAAGGGGTATTCTTTTGTGAGTTTGATGGACCACGAGAAAGAAAGATGATAATAAGTATTAATTAGCAATTAGCAATTAGCAATGAGCAATTTGAAGAAAGAAGAGATCTATCCACTGATTTCACGAATTACACTAAAAGAATGAAGAATTTGTCTGCAGATTACTAAGATTTAGACAGATTATAAACTGAGACTAAACCTCTTAAATCCAGGATGGATGGCAATATAATAGGGAGTGACCGAAGACACTCCAAAAGAATTTAATTGAAAGAGGTTCGACCCGTTAGGGGAGAACCGATGAACAAAACAGTCAAACTATTTAGGACTGGACAAAGAAGAATGGAAGATCCTTAACACAGGTGTCTTCGCTGAAGCTACGCCAACCCAGGAAGTTCCACAGGAGTCTTCGCTAATACATTCTACATAGCTTTACAAGCGGAGTAGAAAGCTACGCCAACCCAGGAAGTTTAAAAAGATAGGTTAAGAGGAGTTTCACAGAGTTTTAAGAAAAGAAGAAAAGAATTCTTATATTTGAAAGGATAAACAAATTAGCCCCTTAAATTTAGATCGGTTATTTCCTTATTCAAATGGCTACTGTATTTTCCTAAATCATAAATATAAAATGCTCAAATGAACCCCTGTAGAAACAAATTCTTTCTTGACAATAAAATCTTCACAAATAGATAGTACTATAATCTTAATAATAGAAAGACAATAATTGAAAGGAAAAGAAAAGATAATGAAAAAAGGTATTATAGGTATTTTATTGTTATGTGCTTCTTTAACCTTAATGGGATTCGAGTTTATAGATGATCTTCATTGGGCAAGTCTTAATATCGATTGCACAAGTAAAGGTTCAATTACCTATATGCTAGATCGTGTTGGCATTACAGTCTGGGATTACTCTGATCCACTAAGTCCGGAACTTGTTGCGGTTGTTAGAGAACCGGATTATTATTCGGCAAAGGTTCATCTTTTTATTACAGAGGATATACTCTGGAAGTCTCAAAATAGAACTATCTGTGCTTATGATATCACTGCTCCGGCAAACCCGGTTGAAATATTTAAGTTCGATTTAAATCTTCCCGTAAGCGAAATATACAATATCCAAATGTTTAATAACAATTTAGTCATTTCTACCAAGGATGGTGGATATACTACAGCTTCGCATTTAAAGGTTTATTTCTATGATTATGCGTCTCTCCCAAACCTAATACAAATACATGATACTTTTGAAGCATGTACTTCAGCAATAATGATGGATAATAATTTATATTATATTAAGTTAACGGAAGGGGATACAAGCACTAAAAAATTGTGTAGAATGAGTATTAACAGTGATAACAATTTTATCTTTGAAGGTGAAATAGATGATCATGAATTTAATAACTTTTCTGATCGGCTATTCTTGTTTGCACAATCTGATAACCTGTTTCTATTAAATATTGAATCCATCAAGTCTTATGAGATTATTGATGGAGGCTTTACACAATTAGACAGTCTATCTATACCACGAATATACGAAGATAATGCTAAATCTTTTTTTGATAATGATAAAATTTATCTGCCAACATGTTTCTACGTTGATATCCTTAATCCCTCTCAGCTATCTTTAAATGAAGTGGTAACAGGTTTAGGAAAACAAAGATCTATTTTTTCTCATGAAGAATATCTCTATTATGGGGGTAAAGATGGAATTTATTGTGTAGATGTTTCTGATAATGAAAACGTTGAAATAATTTACCATGAACCTAAAGTTGGTCACATTAGTGTGCCGATACTGCAAGATAATTTACTCTATATGAATGTCGAAACAGGATATTATACCTATGATTTGTCAAATCTGCCGAGTGTTGAATCTGTAGGGTACACCCTATATGATGAAGAGAACTATCCTTTCTCACTAAATAATTTGCCGGCAAGTTTTTTAGATTGTGGTGAAGTATTAGCTATGTATTTAGACAATGGTGAATTTGGGCATGTCAATCCACCATACGACCTTGCGTTTATAAATAAAAGTTCTTTCCCGGAGTTGGATGTCATTGCAACCTTTCCAAACTTAGATCAAAAAACAGATCTCGTAATCGAAGGTGATTATATTTATGGCATCTTCCATAGTGGTAACGAAGGACATCATCCTTTAACTTCTTTTATTGTTTTTGATACATCTAATGGAAATGTAGAAATTGTCGGTATTACGGATATTTCTAGTGAATCATCATTTGATTTGGCTTATGCTTTAATGAAAACTGATAATTATATAACCTTCATAAATCATGATGGTGTTTCGGGAGAATACACAGTTAATGCTTACAGACTGTTAGAAGATTTCACTATTGAACATGACACAACACTTGACACTTATGAAAACTCTAATGGAGTAATTTTCGTAAACAATTCACCATATCTATATTATTCTCAAGTTGATGTTTGGCAGGGAAGAGGTTGGTTAAAGGTATTAGATATGTTAAATCCTGAAATGCCAATAATTCATGAACTGGAAACATACAGCTATATTCATTCTATGGTTATACATGACAATATTCTCTACACAAATCAGCATCCCGTAAATGGTTCACCGGAACTCACAATTGTCTATTCATTGGAAAACCCGGTTAGTCCGGTAGAGATATATCGAAGTTATGAGCCGGAAGTACACCATGCTTTTGCATTGTTTATTGATGATTTTATGATTAGCGTGTATGGCGGTATATGTTCAATGTATAGACTCCCAACGATAACCAATGTTAATGATTTTGATATGGAACTGATTGATTCTATAAAACTCACCAACTACCCAAATCCTTTTAACCCTGAAACAACGATATCTTATGATGTAAGTCAAGAAGGAAGTGTTACTGTTGATATTTATAATCTAAAAGGACAGAAGGTGAAGAGCCTGATTAATGAGAATAAAGAAGCTGGCACTCATTCTATTATCTGGAGAGGTGATAATAATCAAGGTAAACAGGTTAGCTCCGGAACTTACTTTTATAGGGTAAAAAATGGGGAACAGGAAGTGGTGAAGAAGATGATGTTGCTCAAGTAGCAATTAGCAATTGAAAGAAAAAAGAAGAATGAAGAGAACTATCCACTGATTTCACGAATTACACTAAAAGAATGAAGAATTTGTCCGCAGATTACTAAGATTTAGACAGATTATAAACTGAGACTAAACCTCTTAAATCCAGGATGGATGGCAATATAATAGGGAGTGACCGAAGACACTCCAAAAGAATTTAATTGAAAGAGGTTCGACCCGTCAGGGGAGAACCGACAAAGATATAAAGACGCTGAATAAAACAATCAACAAAACATTAAAGTTATATAAATCTAAAAATTAAAATTTTTCCTCACGAGCAGTTATCATAAAGTTGATATGAAGGTCTTCTAAGAGCTTATTACCATTAAAATCTTTAGTTTTCTGAGAGAGGGTAAAGGTATAGCTATTAAAGTTTCGTAACTTATTTTTAGGAGCAAAAAGAGCAGTGAAAGAGTTGCTTCCGGTGATATTTAAAGGTATTGTTTTCTTTGTTTCATTTTCAGTTAAGGTAGCAATAAGATCATTTTTCATCACTATTTTATTAAATCCAATAGATATTTTAGGAAATAAATCAAGCACAGTGCTTCCATCTTTGGGGTAGGATGCTGTGATATTGAGGTCTAGTGTATCTATTTTGGTAGAGCCACTGAAGGTGCGTTTAGTTGCCTTGGTAACATTGCCACTTTTGTCAGCTAGATTATAGAAGGTAATTTCATAGCTGACAGTATCTTGCGGAGCTGTAGTAACAGTTATCTTGTCTTCATTAAGAATAACCAGTTTGTGAGCAAAAAATGTGGTATCAGCTTGATTCATGATTGAGAGTGAATCCCATTTTACAGCAGTTTCGGAAAGAGTTAAGTTAATCAGGTTATTATACGGGGCAGAAGCTTGCTTAAGCACCACTTTAGAAGTATCTACATACGCTAAAGTTATATCAACTTTTTGAGTTTTCAAAGAATCGATATATTTCTCAAAATATGGTTCTTTTTCTATATCATACCGCCCGTTTTTGTTCTTATCAATATAGCTTCTGAGAATGTAAGGAGCATGTTCTAAACCATCAAGATCATAAAAATGCCCAAAGAAATCTTTTACAAATACTGTAACTGAATCACGATCCAAGAGAACAAGCTTTTTCTCCAGCTTTCTATCTTCATCTTCGGTATAGAAAATCTCTCCATTTAGCTTGGAATCATGAAGCTTACCATTACTATAGATATAGGTTAAATTATTCTCAATCGGGTTGTTTCTGGTGTCTTTCAAAACTTTAGAAATGGTAAAGAAGTAGTTTCGGTTAGGAAGTAATTCATCTTTAATAGTGATATTTATCTTATTATCATTGGCTTTAAGTTTATAATTATCCAAAGGGGGATAGAATCTAAAAGCACTAGCGGTACTGCGTTTATCTACTTCTTTGTTAAAGATAATTTCTATTTCTTTAGCAGAAATTGATTCATAGTTATCAGGCGAAATTGAGACGATTTGGAGAGCGGTTTTATCTTCAGGTCCACCTGTTGGACTTTTAGCTTTCCCGCACCCGGTTAGGAAAAGCAGAAGAATAAAGAGTAACTTAAAAGCCTTGTTCATTTAGCCACTTTTGAGAAATTTTAGAATTGCCGATTGTTGAATTCGCGTTGTTATACCTAAGTATATATTTACCAATGATATCAAACTCCACATTAAGGAGATCGTTGGCTTTGAGGGATGAAAGATTTGTCAGTTCTTCAGTTAAGGAAATCAGGGCTACTTGTAATGATTTTGCTGATAATTTTGCGATAGTTAAGCTCACTCCGTTTAAGGCAATAGAACCTTGAGGAACCACTAACGCAGAAAATTCAGGCAATAACTCTATCTCTAAATAACGAGTTTCACCTTGTAGCTTCACAGAAAGTACTTTCAAAACTGTATCAATATGTCCTTGCACAATATGCCCATCTAATCTACCATTAAAGCTCAAAGCCCGTTCTAAGTTGATTTTAGAGCCGTTACTCCAACTCTCAATTGTAGTTTTTGTGATGGTCTCGTTCATTGCTTCAATAGTGATTGAGCTGGTGTCAAACTTAGTTAGAGTCAGGCAAATCCCATTGCAAGCAATAGAATCTCCTATTTTTACATCAGCATTAATCTTGTTACAGGAGATAGTAAAGTACTTTTTACTTCCTTGATTAACAACCTGTTTTACTAGTCCAATCTCTTCAATTATACCTGTAAACATCGCTTACCTACTATTTAACATTGAATCTATGCTTGAGGGCATTAGCTATGGTTATTTTATTAGAATATTCTAAATCGCCACCGAAGGGTAAGCCGGTTGATAATCTGCTTATATTTCCTTGCCAATCAGCCAGTCTGTCTGCAATATAAGAGATAGTTGTTTCACCTTCTACGGAAGGACTTAGGGCAATTATAACCTCTTCAATGCCGAAGTCATAGATTCTCCTAAGTAGTTCATCTATATGAATATCACTTGGACCAAAGCCATCAATAGGGGAGAGCAGGTTACTCAATACGAAATATTTCCCGCTGAATTCATTAGTAGATTCTACCATAAAAACATCAGCAGTATTCTCAACAATACAGAGTTGCTTATCGCTTCTAGTAGGATCAGAACAGAACACACAGGGGTTAATATCGGTAAGCATATTGCAAACCTGACAATTTTGCACCAAAGCGATAGAATTAATAATAGTCTCGCCCAGTTGAGAAGCTGTTTCTTTATCTTGTGAGAGAATATAAAGAGCCAGGCGTTGAGCACTTTTCTCGCCAATGCCCGGCAAAGTTTTTAAAGCATCTTTAAGATCTTCAATTATTTTGATCATTATGTTAGATTAGTTAGAATAAGCCGGGTATTTTCATGCCGCCGGTAATATCGGACATTGATGTTTCATTATTTTTAGTAACTTGTTCAAAGCCGTCTTTTAAAGCAGCTAAAATTAAATCTTCTAACATCTCAACATCATCAGGGTCTATTACTTCAGGATCTATTTTAATTGATTTAACTTCAAACTTACCGTTAATTTCAACTTTTACCATTCCTCCGCCGGAAGCCGAGTTAAAGATTTTATTTTCCATTTCTTCTTGAGCTTTCATCAAATCTTTCTGCATCTTCTGAGCTTTTTGCATAAGTTGCTTCATATTTCCACCTGGTTTCATAAGTATCTCCTTAAAATTACATTTTTTACTAATTTAAATTATCTAATATTATCGTCAAACTCTTTTTTATCTATTACAAATTATGGGAAAGTATAGTCGGTGAAATAGCATCATCTTGGGACATTAGAAGGTAGCTCGATTCAAAATCGAAGTTTAATCGGGTTATGCCCTAAGGTTGCCCTTACGTCTTCCTTAAGTTACCATTAATAAATAACTTAATTTAATTTAATTTCAAGACTTTGCGTACATATTTTTTGTTATTATGGGTAAACTGCAAGATATAAACTCCATTTGCCAACCTGTTTAACGAATCGCTAGTGGTGTCCCACACCGGGCTAGATTCTGTATCAGAGAAGTGTAATGTATCAACTAGTTGTCCTTTAAGATTAAAAATCTTGAGGGTGAATTCTGTTGCAGGTTCAATATCCATATAGAGCTTATCTTTGAAAGGATTAGGAAAGAGGGAACGGAGATTAAAACTAACTGAATCTTCAGGTTCGGTATTGTCGCTTATTGAAGGTATGTTTGAGGTAATTTCTGTGCTGCCATTGGAGAAAATAGTTTCTATCCAGTAGTAAATAATTGCATCAGAATGGTATTCATCAGTAATTTGAAAAGAGAAGTTTGATGAGCTATGTACTTCAAGCTGAGAGATTAAGAAAGAATTGGCAAAGTTCTTAGATGTTCCACGGTGCACCTTAAAACCTGTGATATTATGATTATTAGCAATTCTCCATGTAAGTTTATGAGTGCCACTGTCTAAATTAGTTACCTGAATGTTAGTAAAGAGAGTTTTAAGAATGGGGGCTGTCGAAAGATTGTTGGCATCTCCTTGAGAGTTAATTCTTAGCAGTTGGTTTTTAGCAAGAACATTCTCTAAACTGCTTCCGGTTTTTGCTGCCACGAATTTACCCGGATAAATTTGGTAACTCAAATTATAGGAATTTCCTGAAATATCAGTAGAGCGATAAATGTAGAGATTCTCACTATCTGAAAGAACAAAATTGATTTTTTCGGAGTTGTTGTATTTTAAAACATATTCCATATCGCTTTTACCCACTTGTTTGTTAGTAAAAGCTTTTCTCAAAGCACTCTCTAGATCGTTAGGGGATTGTAGAATATAGTACATAAAATAGTGAAAGATTAGTTCACTATCGATAAAAGTATTGAGATTAGGAAAGACTCCGCTCCATTGAGAAGGGTGTTCGGTGAACCATTCTGCACCCAGAAACTCCATTATTTCGCGTTTATTATTATTGAAGATATAACCATTGTGCATAAAAGAGTAGGTCTTTCCGTTGGCTTCAAAGAGCAGAGGATGGTTGCCTTCACCACCGGTTGCACTGCGGGCATGGGCTAAAACTTGGGAGGTATTTTCACTTGTAGAGAAGAAATCAAGAGCTTCGTAGAAGGGCTCGTCAGGGTTATTTTCGTCAAAGTAGTTACCGAATCCTGTTTTGTACCATCTATTATCGCGAGCAACGCTAAGGGTATTATTTAGATAAGCAATAATGCCGTACCCGTCTCTATTGCCTGAATATTGATTCGACATAGCCCTGAATTCATTCATAAAGTCGTAAGGATCATTAAATGCCCCGATTTGCGCAGGCAAAGTAAAGAATGGATACTGGTCTATGTTTTGCATGACCAGCATATCACAACTAAAAAGATAGGTGCTAAACAGGACTAAAACTGCGTATATATAGGTAATTTTCTTCATTAGGATAAAACACAATTAGGGTGCAGATGTGTCAAGTATTATTTCGTTAATACGCTGGTGAAGATGTTATTTGTAGATATTTAGATGAAACCCAAAGTAGGATAAAAAAAGAGGGAAAAACTTCCCTCTCTATAATTGTATTATGAATAAGATTATTCATTTTCACTTATATGTTTCTCAGCATAGAAAGCTGCTATTGCTCCATCACTTGAAGCTGTTACAACTTGTCTGAGCGGTGTATCACGAAGGTCTCCGATAGCATAAACACCGGGGATATTGGTTTCCATTAGCTCGTTAGTAATGACAAAGCCTGATTTGTCTAAAGTAATATCATTTTTTAATAATTCATTATTAGGCAAAATACCTACATAAACAAAGACACCGTCAACTGCTAATTCAGATTTTTCCTTAGTTTTTTTATTTTCTAAGATTAGGGAAGTTACAAAATTCTCACCTTTAACTTCATCAACTACTGTATCCCAAATAAACTCCATCTTTTCATTTTTGAAAGCTCGATCTTGGATTGTCTTAACAGCTCTTAGCTCATCACGTCTGTGAACAACATAAACTTTAGACGCAAACTTAGTAAGGAACATGCCTTCTTCCACAGCAGAATCACCACCGCCAATTACAGCCACCACTTTATTTCTATATAAAGCACCATCACAAGTAGCACAATAAGAGACACCTTTACCAACATACTCTTCTTCTCCGGGACAGCCCAAGCTACGTGGTTGAGCACCTGTAGCGATGATAATGGTTTTGGTTAAGTACTCTTCATCTTCAGTATAGACTTTTTTGTAGCCATCTTTAGAAATAAAATCTACTTTAATAATCTCTTCATCTATAAATTCAGTACCAAATTTATCAGCTTGTTGTTTGAATCGATCAGATAACTCAAAGCCACTTAGTATTTCCGGAATACCAGGGTAATTTTCCACTTCAAAAGTAACATTGATTTGTCCACCTACCAAGGACTTTTCAAACACTGCAGTTTTCAAGTCGCCTCTGGCTGCGTAAATAGCTGCACTAAGACCGCCTGGTCCACCACCTATTATAATAGTATCATAAGCTTTCATTCATTTCCTCCATCTAATAATAATAATTTATATATCCTATAAATATAGTCTAATTGCACAGGAATGCAAAAAGCTTATAAAAAAAGGCATAATTAAGTCTATAAATATTGTTAATTATGCCTAAATTAAGGTATTAATCTCTTATATTAATAGCCACATAAGTGATAAGATTATTCTTATTTTTTATAGCTACACGTAATAAAATTCTCTTAATGTTCTCTTCTGTGCCTAATGCTTTTTCTATTTCAGCGTCAAATTCAGCAACAGAGTTAACTTCCACATTGTTAACTTCAAAGATGACATCTCCTATTTGTAAGGAAGTAGAAGCAGCAGAAGAACCACGGGCTATTGTTTGAACAAGAACACCTTTGTTAATTGTGTTGTTGAATTTTTGAGAAAACTCACTATCACGCTCTGCTACTTTTAAACCAACATCATACTTGCTTTTCGAAGTGGATTGTTTACCATCTTTCATGAATTCAGGATGTTCAGTGAGAACAGCATTCAAGGTCATCTGCTTTTTATCTCTGATAATAGATATCTCTACAGGTGAGCCTATAGGACTGTGGGCTATTTCTGTTCTGAATTTGTGAATATTATGAATCTTTGTGCCATTGAGGGATTTGATAATATCCCCTTTTTTAAGCTTAGCTTTAGAAGCCGGGGTTTTATCTTCAACATTAGTTACAAGTACGCCGGCAAGTTCAGTAAGGTCAAAATTAATCTTCAAATCCTCAGTGATTTCTTGAGGCATAATACCGAGATAACCTCTTCTTACATAGCCATGCTCGATAATATCTGATGACACTTTCTTGGCTAAATTGACCGGAATGGCAAAACCAATTCCGACATTTCCACCACTATTACTGGTGATTGCTGCGTTAATCCCAATTACTTTTCCATCAATATCAAGAAGTGGACCACCGCTGTTGCCAGGGTTAATGGCAGCATCTGTCTGGATGTAATCTTGGAAAGCAGGTGAGTTGTTACCAAAGTTCATCCCGGCTCTTCCCAGAGCAGAGATTACCCCGACGGTAACTGTTCTTTCTAAACCTGAATCTCCAAAAGGATTGCCAATTGCAATTGCCCATTCACCAATATCAAGAGCTTCCGAGTCTCCTAATTCTAAGACAGTAACCTTCTCATTTTTTGGTACTTCAATCTTAATAACTGCTAAATCAGTAGCAGGATCTAAGCCGACAATTTCAGCTACTATACTGTTCTTATCTGCTAAAGTAACTGTGATAGTACCTTTATCTCCTAATTCAACAACATGGTTATTGGTAAGAATGAAAGCGGTTTTACTCTTCTTATCATAATTGAAAATGAAACCACTTCCGAGCGAGACATAGGGTCTTACTTGCGGTTGCTGCGGAAAGAAAAACTTGAAGAAATCATCATTTTGAAAAGGACTTCTATAATTATTACTAATTGTACTCTCTACTTTTATTTGAACAACTGCATCACGGTTTTGTTGAATAATATCCACAAAAGGGCTTTTAGTTTTAGCAAAAAGTGATACACTTAGGGTCAGCATTAAAAGAACAATGGCTAAGTTTTTACGATTTTTAAACATAGTTATTTATCTCCATTCTGTTTTTTAATGTATAACGAACTTTCTTGACTTGGTTACACTAGTTTTTTTGATAAGCATCAATCACATTGCAACTGATGTTATCAAACAGAATTACTGAATCAGTTTGGGGAATAGTCAAGAAGATTCTACCAAACTCTGAGTTTTGTTGCAAATGATCAGAAACATATTTGAATGTTTTCCAGTTAGTATCAATCTCAATAACGGTTTTATACTTAGATATAATTTTGCCTGTTTCTGAAAATGTAATGAAGTGGAGCAGAACAGGAACCTTCTTGAGAACAGACTTGGCAGTAATGCTAACTCCATAAACATTTCTAAAATTAGTAACGAAAGGTTCAGAGATCAACTGTATCTCGCGGATAGGTTGGGAGATTCTGAGTGAACTTTTTCCTGTAAAACTTCTTGTAGTGTCAATTGCTACTTTTCCATTCAGTGATATATCAAAAACCCAACCCGGAATAGTGGATCCTATCTTTTCTTGATGTATCTCGAAGTCACCATTCTTGATTAAATTGGGGGATAGAGCTTTAGTGTAATCTTCTTTTTTCAACTTTGCGTATGGACTACAAGCTATTAAGGTTATAATTACAAAAAGTAAGGCTAACGTTTTTTTGTTCATTTCATGAATCCTTTCTCAACTAAGTATTTTTGAATTAAAGCTATGGCGATTGAATTTATCAGCAAATTCGAACCACCGTAACTAATATAAGGCAGAGGCACACCTGTGGTAGGGATTATTCCTATGTTCATTCCAATATTCACAAACAACTGGAAAAAGATAAAAGCAAATATACCCACTGAAGCTACTTTACGCTCACGAACATGTATCTTGTCAATAGATATTATTATTTTAAGTAATAAAAAGAAAAATAGAGCTAATAAAATGAGAGAAAAAATAAAACCCATCTCTTCTCCAATCACTGAAAATATGAAGTCTGTATGGTGTTCCGGCAAAAAATCTAAGTTCTTCTGAGTGCCATGCAGAAACCCTTTTCCCCAAAAACCACCCGAGCCAATTGCTATTTTGGCTTGAATAACTTGATAGCCGGCACCTAAAGGATCGCGGGTGGGATCGATAAAGGTTAAGATTCGATTGATTTGATAGGGCTTGAGAAAATGCCAGAAAATAATACTTCCGAAGAGATTAACAATTGAGGAAGTTGCCTGAATAACCCAGCTAAACTTCAATTTAAAGAGAATAATGGCAAAAATGAGTAAAAACGCAATAGCATAATAGGGGGAAATAATCACCAAAGATATCGTGATAACTGGAGAAATGAGAATCAATAAATAGATAAACGGCACTTGGGCAGCCATTAACATTGCGAAAAGTGAGACCCAAAATACTAAAGTAGTACCGAAATCAGGTTCTATCATAATTAAGAAGATGGGGATAATTGAGATTCCAAATCCCATTAAGATTTTTCTGGCATCTCCTTGGTGCGGTATCGCTATATACTTACTTACCATGAGAATTGTCATAATCTTAGCAAATTCGGAGGGCTGGAGTGAATAGCTCCCTATTTGGATCCACCTATGGGAGCCATTAACTTGGGGAGTAAAGAGAACTATGATGAGAAAGAGAATTGATAAAATGTAGCCGGGTATAATAAAAGCATCAATTATGAAATAGGGTATTTTCTGAATAATAAAGAAGATAGGAATGATAAAAAGAAAGAAGAGCAATTGCTTGGCATAGTAGTTATTAACTTGGGTGAATTCGCCATAGGAAGAGATAGATGCTGTGTAAATCATCACGATGCCACAGGAAACAAGTAAGAACCAGGCGAAAAAGAGACCGTAATTGAAGTTCTTAATTTTGAACATCTTTGCCTCGTGTTGCTTCATAATAGTAGTCGAATATTTTGGCGCCAATAGGGGCTGCCACACCACCACCGCCACCTGCTTCCTGACAGAAAACAGTGATTGCTATCTTAGAATCTTTATCAAATCCGGCAAACCAAGCGTGAGTAAGTCTATCTTTTTTATGTTCAGCAGAACCTGTTTTTCCATATAGCTCTCTATTAGGTCGATTAACTCTATGGGCTGTTCCGCTGGGTTCTGTAACAACTTTTCTTAATCCTTCATTGATAGTAGCTAAATTATCAGGCGAGTAGGGGAGTTGTACTGTTAAGTTCTTAGTGAAGTCATTAATTGTGAGAGTTGAGTCTCCGCGAATTGCTTGTTTAAGTAGGTGAGGTTTCACCCAAAGTCCACCATTGGCAAGTCCAGAGTAGAGGGCACACACTTGAAGAGGGGTCATGAACATCTCGCCCTGTCCGATCGCGAGATTCACCATTTGACCTCTAATTGAGGTGTATTTACCATACATATCATAGTACCATTGAGAATTGGGAAAGAACCCTTTAGCTTCATTAGGTACATCAATTCCTGTCTTTTCACTTAGCATATTATCTTTTACATAGTACCAGAAATCATTAAGATCCATTCTAAAAGAGAGGTCATAAAAGTAAACATCACAGGAGATTTGCAGTGCTTCGACAACGTTAGAGGTGCCGTGTCCATATTTATTCCAACACTTCACATAGCGATTACCAACCTGCATACCACCATCACAAAAGCTGAGTTTTGTCCAACGTGAGACTAATTTCTTTTCTAAGCCAAAACCGGCAGTAACTACTTTAAACACAGAACCCGGGGGATATACAGCTTTGCTTACACGGTCTAATAAAGGTTTAGTGGTGTCTGCCCGAATTGCATCCCAAATGTTAGTGGGTATGCGGGACATGAAGATGTTCTGATCAAACTCCGGTCTGGAGACATAGGCTAACACTTCTCCGGATTCGTAATTCATCACGACAACAGCTCCTTGCATTTCAGGAGGGAAGGTTTCATCGATAAATTTCTGTAGGGGTAAATCAATAGTCAAGTAAAGATCCATTCCGTGAACAGGTGGAATATTTATATTATTTCTACTATAATCAGCACGATTGAAAAGATCTAAGTTACGTCCTTTAGCATCGACTAAATTGAGCTTGACCCCGTCAATTCCTTTTAATATCTCTTCATATTGTTTTTCTAAACCTGATTTACCTAGATAGCTGTTAAAGTGGTAGCCTTCATCTTTTAAAACCGCATATTCTTCCTGATTAATACGTCCGATATAGCCGGTAAAGTGATTAGGGATATGATACTTTCTGGTATTACTGATAGTGAATCTCAGCTCCGGAAAGTAGTTTAAAGATTCGGCAAATTTAGCTACTTGTTTCTGGGAAAGGTTATCAATAATATTATTCTCTCTATATTTACGAAATCTTGCTTCATGGAGAAATTTATCAAGTTCATCAGGAGTTATGCTATTGCAGGTGTTCAGATACGCTCTAAGTGAGTCTAAATTAGTAATAAAACCAGGGATAATCGCCAGGTTAATAGCGGGGTAATTCTGAGCAATAGGCAATCCGTTGCGATCATAAATTTCGCCTCTATTGGCATCTAGTCTGCTTTTCTTGACATAGTTATTAACAGCGTATTCTCTATATTTTTCTCCTTCAATTATCTGAAGTTTAACTAAAGCAAGAGTAAGAATCAGAAACCCAACACCCAGAATTACCAGTAATGTTTGAGTTAGAGAGAGCTTATTCATGAGATAAATCTAATTTGAGCAATCTTATGAAATCTAAGATGCCAATTACGATAACTGATAAGAGAGAATTAAGAGTAATGCTAATCCCTAAGGTTATGAAGAATGTTGGCATGCTCTGATGATAATAGACTCCGAATAAAAGATTATAAATAAGATAGAAAAGGGCATTGGAAGCAACTAATAATATGAGTTTATTAGTAAATATTTTTAAGTCGAGATGGTTCTTGATTAAAGTTATTAAATATGAGATAGCGATAAAGCCAAAGGTGAAAGTGCCAAAAAGTAGTGGATTACTGCAATCTAACATCAAGCCAATCAAAAAGAAGAGAATAGTGTGATATCTTGAGTTGAGATAAAACTGACTAAACACAAGAATAGGAATAATGATGTTAGGAATGTAATTCAAAAGTGCGAAATCATTAAGATGCAACACTTGAATAAACAAACTTATAACTGCTAATATTCCAAAGAGAAGAGAATTCATTACTGTTTCCTGATAATACAGAAGGGGGTGAGTTCATCACCTTGACCTTGTGGATTATCCTTCATAATCTTCTCTACTAGCTTCTTGTTAACATTTTTTGTAGCTCCGATAGCCCAACTTCCGCCGATATCATTGATATCCATAATAACGCACTCAATACCGGTAGCAGCGAAGATACTTTGAGTAACCTTGCCCGGGTCTTTAGGTCCTTTAATCACGCATTTATCATAAGGAGGAACAGGAGAAGTAGTGGCTGCGTCAACTAAGGCAGCTTGCATTCCGGCAACCCTGTAGAACATGCCTTTAATCCCAAATGGTTTAGTAATTGCACCCACAAAAGCAGCAAAAAGGATTCTGAAACTTCCGCATTCATCAATAGCACACTGCATGCTTGCCGGAGCTCTTAAGCCAACTCCATACGGGACTTTTGCAACAAACTTCCATAAAAAATTAGCTAGCCAACCTATTTTTAGTTCACTTACGGGGATAGCTCTGCCTTGGGTGATAGCTACAGGTGATTCGCTGAGGGTAACAATATCGCCTGCTTGGTAATGAGGTGTTACGAACTCCTTAACTAAATCTATAATATTATCGGTAGGGGCAAAGATTTTGGTCTTGATTGGCATTCTAAGATAATTGACACCATCTACAGTAACGATAGGGGTAAATTTCTTCATTTTGTATTTTCCTTTTTAATCACAAACACAGTTGTGAGATTATTAATTTGAGTAAATGAATTAACGAAAGCTTCCAAATAGAGTTGGTTCTCTGCCATGAAAACAGTGTCAACAGTACCTATAGGAGCATAATAATTGGTAAAAACTTCTGAAAGATTGGAAGTATAAAGAGTATCGCCGGCACTAATATCAGAGTTCTTTTCAATAAAGCTCATTTTGAGGAGTCCTTGATAATCGGCATTGAGAATACCTTGCACATTCTTATCATTCATGATAGCGAAAGTAGCATTCATATTCACTATAGGCAGAACTAGTGAAGTAGTTAGAGAAACACTGATTACTTTCCCCACAATCCCATATTGACTTATCACGGCATCATCTATTTGAATATTGAAGTTCTTCCCTTTGTCTATAATAAGTACTTTTGAATGCACAGGAAAGGAGTTGGAAATCACCTTAGTGCTCACAATGTTCAAACTGGTAAAAAGAGAATCGGATTCTGTAAACCACCTATCTTTTAAGTCTAATTCTGAAGATATTCTGATTAACTCTGTTTTCAATAAGCCGGCATGAATCTTCTGCTTATAAAGGTCATCTGTAAGCCTTTCTATCTCATAATTCTTGCTCTTTAAGGTCTGAAAGTAATTAATAGATTTAACGTAAGGATAGACAATATAAGAAGAGAAAAACTGGGTCTTCTTTATTTTATTATCCCTACTGCCAACTACTAATATTATAGCTACCAGTAAAAGAATCAAGCGTAATAAGGAGAAGTTTTTCAATTTTGTTAGTCTTCAATTTTTCTAATAAGTACATCTCTATATCTTTCGACATTATCTAGAATCTTGCCGGAACCTTTAACGACGCAGGTTAACGCTTCTGGGACAACATGCACAGGTAGGTCAACAGTTGCTTGAATTTTAGCATCTAAGCCTCTTAGAAGCGCACCACCACCAGTGAGAAACACTCCTCTTTCCGCTATATCTGAAGCTAGTTCGGGAGCTGTCTTTTCAAAGAGCTTTTTTATGGCATCGATCATAATATCAATCGTATCAGAAATAGCATCCCTAATCTCTTCAGATGTTATAACTACAGTAACAGGATACCCACTGACTATATCTCTTCCGGCAACGCTCATGGTTAATTCTTCTTTCAGAGGAACACAGGAACCAATCTTCTTTTTAATTTCTTCCGCAGTTTGAATTCCCACATGCAGATTGTTCTTCTTTCTTAGATGATTAATGATATCCCTATCTATAGCATCTCCGCCCACTCTGATAGAGTTATGAACTACTATATGAGAAAGTGAGATTACGGCGATTTCAGAAGTTCCACCACCAATATCCATTACTAAATTACCGTATGGTTTATGAATTTGTAAATCTGCTCCGATAGCAGCTGCAATTGGTTCTGATACGAGATATACCTCGCGAGAACCGGCATGTAAAGCACTATCGCGAACAGCCCGTTTTTCCACTTCTGTAATCCCGGAAGGAACACAAACTATGACACGCGGGCGGATATGGAATTTATTCTTTTGAGCTCTGAGAATTAGGTTTCTAAGCATGATTTCAGTAACTTGAAAATCGGCGATAACACCATCTTTTAGGGGTTTAATCACAGTTACTTCTGCCGGGTTTCTTCCTAGCATCTCTTTAGCCTCAGCTCCTATAGCCAACACTTTTTTAGTGTCTGTTGCCAAAGAAACTACAGATGGCTCATTAATCACAATACCTGAATTCTTCTTATAAACTAAGGTATTGGCAGTACCTAAGTCAATAGCAATATCGTTAGATATCTTACTAAATAATCTTTGTAATAACATATTTTCTCCACAAATTTATACTAAATATTAGCAATTATTAATTACAATTTCTGTTTTCTACTAACTTCAGCTTGAGATTTCCTAATGTAGTATGGTTCTAATTTAGAAGTAGCTTCAAAATCAAAAGAAGGATTAATATTCTCCAAGTATAGAATAGAAAATATTGATTCTGCTTTTGAGTAATTCTTTTCCGGTAAGGTATTAATCTCAATCAGGTTATTCTTTAACAAGCTCTCTTGATATAAGGCTAGTCCTGTGCCGATCGCTATAGCTGGTGCGTTTATAAGCTCTATAATCTCTTCCGGTGCCACACATCTTGGTGAGATAATCTCTTGTAGTTGAGAAGAGTAGAGAGCAATATAAACCTCTTTCATCTTGGCATCTTGAACCACCAAGATATCTTTACCGCAGTTATAGTAGTTCATGGCAACAATCTTGAGGGAACTAATCGGGACTATAGGTATCTTTCTGGCAAAGCTAAAACCTTTAGCAGTAGCTAAACCGATTCTTAATCCTGTAAAAGAGCCGGGACCTATAGCAATAGCAATAGAGCTAATATTCTCCGGCATAAGATTACAGAGTTCTAATGCCCGAGCAATCTCAGGCATTAGAGTCTCTGAATGAGTAATTTTTATATTAAAGAAACTACTAAAGAGGAGTTCCTTATTTTTCATGATAGCAATGCTACCTGAACTGTTTGATGTATCAATAGCCAGTATCGCCATTAACTATTTCCTTAAATAATCTTTAGGTTCAGATTTATCGTTTCTGATCCAACGATTATCAATCTTAGTTTTCATCGGTGAGTTTTGTTTGAAGTGATTCACAATAGAATCCCTGAGATTAAGATTATTAAAGAGAATCTTATCATCTGGAATCTTAGTTAAGAGAGTTAATCCTGCGTTACCTTCCATTAAGAAGTCTGTTGTAGCTACGGTATAAATCTTGTTAGGATCCCACTGTTCACCACCGACATAAAGTTCAGTGATTCTATCAAAGTCTTCTCTGGTTTTATTGAAAACAACTCTAACACCTGAAGTTACCATACCTGCTCTGCTACCTGCAATACGTGTTTCGATAATTTCCTTTAAGAAGTTACCATCACACTGGAAGGAGACTAGCTGGTTATCAAAAGGCATAACTGAGAAGACATCTCTGTAGGTTACTGGACCAACGCCGATTTCTGCTCTAATACCACCCAGGTTGAGGAAACCGAAGTCTGCATTAGTCTGCATTCTCATAGCATCAGCAACAGTATTACCCATTGGTGATTGAGCTTCTACATTTTGACGGTGGAGATGAACATCAGAGCTTCCAATAACATCGTCCATACCGGCTTCAGCTTTTATTCTATTGGCATCAATGGCCTCATGAATTTCCGGGTCTAAGGGAAACTCATCTTCAAACATGGTAATCATAATACCACTGGAGAGAGAGGGGAGTTCATAACCGGAAAGAGTCTTAGTCTCTTGATCTATCTTGAGGGTAATCCAGCCTAAGTTAGAACCAAAGGCATAGCCTTGAATAGCCATACCATGAGTTATTGGGTCAATCCAAGGTTCAGGAAAACCTTTATGCATATGACCGCCGACTAAAAGATCAATACCTTCTACATGGTGAAGAATCTCTTGAGAATCCCAACCATAGTATTTTTTGCTTTTGACCATTTCGTCGTTTTTATATCTCTTCTCGTAGCTGGCTGCCGGGTCATAAGGTAATCCCATGTGCCCGAGTACAATAATAATATCTGCACCGGCTGCTTTAACAATTGGGATATACTTATTTAAAGTTTCGATTTCGTCTAAGAAGTCGATTCCTTTGATATTCTCC
>JBAYZI010000011.1:0-35840 GCA_041672585.1 Cloacimonadales bacterium (SeqCode)
AACCTTTTGGCTCACCCAATAAGCAATAGGACTACCCGGAATCTTCTTAAAGTCTTCTTGGTTAGTAGTGTAGTACCAACCACACTTATGATTTTGAATTGCTTGAAGAGTTTTAGGAGCTTGGTTTTGGGAACCTCTAAAATCTGATAGTTTAATATATCCACCTTGGAATGATTTATCAAATCTATTTTCTAAGGTAAAAGTACAGATTGGAACTGTTGCGCCATCGAAACCAGAGTATTCAAGCTGAACTAAAGATGTAATATTTGTTTTATCGATTAGTTTATTTCTCAACTTTTCATAGGAAGAGATGAACATCCAGACAAAAGGAGTCATAAAACCAAGTTTTCCTGACTTCTTAGTCATTTTTAGACATCTAACAATAAAAGCAGAAAAGAGATCAGATTTAACATCTGTATAGTGTGTGCTTAGAAAATCTTTTAATGATTTATTCAGCCATTTGTTTCCCATATAAGGCGGATTAGTAACTACACAGTGATATTGTTTTTGGAGATATTTAATTTGCTGAAGAGCTGTTAGAAGCTTTTGATAAGTCTCGAAATACAAAAGATTTTGATCAAGTTCAGATTCTTCCATGGCAGTAATAATGTCTTCTACGCTAGCTACTTTAGGTTGGATAAGTGAGCCAAAGGTCTCAGCTTGACGCAGTAAAGTTAGGGTATCTTGTAAATTAAGAGTATTAATAGTGGCTTGGGTGCTTGTTTTCTTAGAAAAACTAGGATTTCCCAGGGCATCTATAAAGGCTTTTACTTGACCTTCAGTAAGATCACAATTCTTCATCGTAATAATATTGGGTTGACTAAGATCGTGCTTTAAGAAGCGACTATGATAGTCTCTGGCTCTCATGATAAGAGCAAAGGAAGCAAGGTCGCCAGCTCTTTTATCTATATCTATGCCCGATAGGTTTTTCTCTAAGATAAGCTGAGCAATATCCGCTTTATTATAGCCCTCTTCCTCATAAATCTTAGTTAAGAGATCAAAGGCATAAACTAGAATATGACCTGAACCACAGCAGGGATCAATAAAAGTTATCTCTTCTGGAGAAGATATTTTTAGGTGGTTTGAGCTAACTTCAGCTTCGATATAATACTTCATTTCTCCTTTAATGGAAGAGTTAGGATGATTCTCTAACCATAACCTACCCAAGGAGTTTTCTACCATATACTGGACAATCCAGTGAGGAGTAAAAAGCTGAGTAACAGCCGGAATATCTTCTGATTTATAAGATTTATTAGACTTACTAGCTTTACTTGCTGCCATGACCTTATCTTTCTTCTCAGAAATATAGAATTGGTAAAGCCAACCAATAACCTCAACCTGGGAACAGTTCTCCGCAGTTAGGGTTTCTCGTGTTTTACTAATAATAGATTTGTCTGATAAGAGATCATCAGGTAGAAGGAGTTCTGTGTAGTCGGTAATCTCTTCAAAAAGAAAAGGTAGTAAGCGATGATAGTAGTTACAAGCATTAACTAAGATAATCTGATAAGCCTCTTGCTGGGCATTGTTGCTAGGAATAGAACCTAAAAGTAAGCTTGAAATTCTTTTAGCTGACTCCTCTTTAATTAAATCAGGGGCAAAATGACTCTCTTTAGCATCTGCTAAGATCTCAGGAATAATATTTCCTTCTAAGGGAGAGACAATTCCTACTTGGGTGTAATGATTAACATCCATAAACCTAAGAGCCATAATTCTATTAAACCAAGTGTAAGCTACCTTTTCGATAATGATATCTTCCGAATGTTTAGCAATATCTTCTTTAAGCTTTTTAATTGCTTGGGGATTCTCTCTCTGGGCTAAGCTATCAGCAGCTAATACCCGTAATAACTTGGAGCTTATCTGTTGTTTAAGATCTCTTCTTGCCTCTTGAGCAAAGCTTTTTAATTTATTTGTGTCCATGATTATCTAACCTCTATCTTTTTTCCGGTTTTTAAAACTTTTTCATACTCTGTTTTTAGAGAATTGAGATAGCTGGCAAGATCTTCATCATTCGCTATTACAAATTTATTATAGTTAATAGGTATCTTCCTTATAGAGACAAAAGTTTCAGCAATCTCTTCTTTAGCTTGACTTGCCGGTTTAGGAGAGGTAACTATCTGAATATCTCTGATAATTTTAGCAAACTCTTCATCTTTAAAGACTCTTACTTTATCCCTAATTACAGCAATATCGTCTCTCTCTTTGACAGCTTCTAAAGTATGCTCAAAAGTGGCATGATAAGAATTAGTCTGTTCAGGAGTAAGCTTTTTATATTCATCCGAATCTTTTAGTTTCTCTTCCAGTGCCTTTATTCCAACTATTGAACTATTTCTCTCCTTTTCTACTAATACAGCTATCTTGTTTGCTAAATTCTCAGCCAACTTGTTTAAGTTTCTGATTTTACTTCCTTGTAAGCAAAGTGGATCGTTAATAATCTCAGCAATAGCCTGGGTATCTGCTCCATCAACATAGTTAAGATTGCTATTATCAGAGTTGATTAATCTTTTAGCTTTATCATAGATGTTTCTTTGGGGATTATCTGTCTGCATAAATTCAATAATAGGATCGGTAATTTTTATTTTCCTATCTAACAGTTTTTGAGAATATGCTTGGTCTAAACTTGTTAAGAACCAATCATACTCTTTACCTTGAACTTCAGTGAAAAGTTCTGTAGCTTGCTCTATAATCTCAGCAAAAGGATAGGAAGAGTCTCGGCAATTATTAATTTTGGCAAGATACTCTTTTAACCTACTTTTAGTTTCGTTGGCAAGATTTCTTGCTTCCCCATCTGAAGATGGTTCGTCAAAGAAGTCTTGATAGAAAGATTGGAGATTCTTTATCTGAGTTTTAGAGAACTCTACTAAAGCGTTAATGATAATCTTATCATGTTGACTTGAATTAATAAATTCAAAGTAGAGCTTTTTACTGCTAATAATCTCGTTATTCAATCTTGCTTCTACTTTTTCATATTTATAGAGTTCAGAAACTAAACAAAGAATTGCTGGATAGTCCCAACCATAAGGCTTCTTTTCAAATTTGTTAATTATTGCCTTTAAGCTGGTTCTTTTTCCACTGACTTTGCTAGATTTAATAAATGAAAATATCTCATCTTGAGCTTCATTTAGAGCCATACTAATTGCATAAGTAGCTTCATCTGCAGACACAATAGTTTGAATATCAGCCAAAATGTATTTTTTAGGGCACACTTTTAAGTAAGGATAGGTTCGCCGAATAAGTTCATAAAAACCATTCTCTATTTTTGTATTTGCCAATGCATCTGAACTTGTTAGCTCACTGCCATTTGTAAAGAGCTTAGCTTGAGAGAGGAGGATTTTGATAGTTTCAACTAATCTCTCTTTTTTTTCTCTATTCTGATTAGCCTTATCAACTAAGATGTGAGTTCTATTAGCAGACTGACTTTGGTTGCTGTTTTGGACAACATACTTCTGAGTTTGTTTATAAAGAAGCATATCTTTCATAACCCTGCCATCATCTGCCATTATCACGATAAGCTCATCTTTAGACATAGAGTGCATGATGATAGTTTCTTCAGACCCGTAGTGTTCATATCTTGGGGTAATAACATGAATGCTTAATTCATATTCTCTGCCATATTGAGTGCTATCCAACATTCTGGTGTATTGATAATCTTGTTTAGTATCAGGGAATCTAATTTTATTCTTGTTGAGGATATCATCAAAAATAATCTTGTTAAATTCAGCCTTGAGATCATTATCATCGATTTCAGTATTTTTTATCTCTTGTTCAACATCTTTTTCATCATCAGTTAAGAACTCATATTCATCACCATTTCGCTGGATATAGGATTGATCTTCTAAGATATTAAGAGCTTCCTTAATCTGATTTTTCAGTTCTTCAATATTCTGATCTAAGGAGTTTAACATTAAGACTGTGATATTTCTAATTGTAGATTTAAACTCTTTAATATACTTAACTAAGAAGAGAGCTTTTAGTAATTTTATAGCAAATTTATTAGGGAGATGTTGTTCTGCAATGCTAATCGAAGCTTGAATCCCTGTTTTAAGGGAAGTTCTCAAGCCTTCAAACATTAAGTCAAAGGAAGCTAAGTTTTCTGTACCCATATTGCCTATCTGCTGAGCAACAACTTGGAATACACCTAACATAGATCTTTCTCCTACAGAGTTGTGTCTTCCTTCAAAGGCATTATGATTTGAGAGATTTCTGATTGCTTCTTGAAAAAGAGTAAATTGATAAGGGACAAAAGGATAAGTATCTCTAAAATCATCTTTATCCTTGTAGTTTTTATACCGCTTAGAGCCATCAACAAAATCAAACATAGTTTGAAAGTTTAATTTGTGCTGGTCATATAAGGAGTTCATCATTAACTCAGCAGATTCATTCTTTGCTAATAACCTTTTTTTAATAACCTCATCCACATTGGCAGAAGTTAGCTTCATTCTTGTCTTAAAGCGTCCCTGGATCTTGGAAAAGTCATTACTCTGTGAATTAGCCTTGGTAAGACTTCCTGATTCACCAACAATAGAATCCATTTCCTCTTGAGCTGTAACAATTAACCAGGCTCTACCCTCACAGATGGTTGCTAAACTTTCAGCAACAGTCTGAAGATTTGTCATTAATTTCACATTATTAGCAATATATTGCCCAACCTCATCAACAAAGAAGTTTAATCTAAAATTCTTCTCTTTAGTATCAAGGTAAGACTTCACATTGTTAGCAAAATCTTCAATCGAAAGCTTGTAATCCTGGCGATATTTATCCAAAACACCGCTATGCTTTTGCTGAGTAACTTCGTTATAAGCTTGATCTATTTCATTATCATACATTATAGATTGAGACCTTCCATCCTCCCACTTGATGTGGTCAGAGTTAACTTCTTTGAACTTTACCTTGAAATCAGCAAATAGCTCCTTTTGATCAAGATCTCTTTCAAATTGAGCAATATAGGGCTGATTACCAAAGTAACCACACGCTTCATCAAAAACTTTAACAAAGACAGCTACAAGAGCTTCTGTTTCTGTTTTACTAATAACATTAGCCTTCTGATCTATGTTAAAGAGGATACTTTGGGAAGGAATCTTAACAGCCTTCTTTATTTCTCCAGCAAGTAAGGCATTATCTCCACACTTTGGTAAAAACATCTCAAGTGTCTCTTCACCCTCAATTTTACCATTAACCAGAAGAAATGATAACATTTTTAAAAGATGGGATTTACCAGAACCAAAGAAACCAGAAATCCAGACTCCATTAGCATCACGATAATTATTATAGGAAGCTAAGAAAGTTTCCAGCCTGCTTGCAATTTCATTGGTTAATACATACTCTTCTATCTCAGTTTTTAAGGCTTGAAGATCATCAGCTTTAATAACTCCTTCAATTACCCTATCTACAGGTTTTAAAAATATTTCTTTTAATAACATAAGTCTAAATCTCCTTATAAGCTTTCAGCTTTAATATCAAAAATATCAAATGCTCTATAATACCTATCATCGGTTAATTTACCAAAAAGTTCGAGTACCGATCCCTTCTCTAAAGAGTGGGTATAATCCCCGGGAAAGAACATCAACATGGGTTTGCTTTTTATGGTACTTTGTAGATTATTTAAGAAGTTGTGAGCTCTGATATAGGGATAAACTTCCCCCATCCCAGAGACAAAGATAAGATCATAGTCTGCTTTATCAGTAAACTTTCTGATGTGAGGAATAACATATTTTTCTATATCTAAACTATTCTGTAATAATTCTTTAATCTGATCTTTAGCCTTACTTGCTTCATTCTTAATAATCCAGCTTAAAACTTTCTTTTCAGCAAGTATCTCTAAACATGTATCATAAAGATTTAGATGAAGCACTGTGATTTGCTTCTCCTTCAACTTCTTTACTAAATTACTAATCAGCTTATTCATTTTATTAGCATCTGTAGCTAAATAAGGACAGATGAAAAAGGGAATCTCTTGGGCATAAGCTTTATTTTCTAAAAACTTTTTACTAGAAGTTACTACTAATAAATGTTCAAATCTCTGTTTTTCAGTCATTAAGCCACCTTCCTAACTCACTATTAGTTAGAGGGAATAGTTTTAATAATTCCACATCTTTCTGTATAATAAATTCACCTAACTTAGGAGGTAATATCATGGGAATTATCTTCTTATTCTCTATAATTCCTACTTGTGTAAGCATTTTAAAGACAATTGATTTTGCTTTATAGCGGGTTGATTCTGCTGTTTTGGTAAGCCAAGAACTATCTGTAGCCTTCATTTCAAAAAAGTTCTCATAATCTGGATAAGTTAAGTTCTCTTCCAAAAGAATAATCTTCTGGGGAATAGTCTCACTTACGAATTCATAAATTAATCTATACTGAAGACAAATAGCAATCCATAAGATCCCTATTTGCGTTTCCTTATCTGAATTTAAGAAGTAATTAAGCTCTTCTAAGCTTAGTTGGGAAATTCTGTACTTGATTTCAGGAAATATTCTCCTACTTGATTTTGGTGATTTATATTGAAGAGTATTCTCAGCAAAAACCCTCTCTTGGGTAACAGCCCAATCTAATGTGGCAAGATGTATGTTAATTACTTCCATCGTTTCAGGAAATAATAGATTCCCAGCTGTAAATGATAATGAATATTCTTTCACAATCGCCCTCCTCTTTCTTACTTTCTCTCTGAGTATTTAATCTAAAATAATCAATTAGTTAATATTCGGATCTTGTTAATATAAGTCAAGGACAATTTTTAGATTTGTAATTTATATGGACGTTACTAGATTAACTATTGATGATTATCTTGTTTAGTTTATTGCAATAAGACTCTTATAATGTTTATTCAACCCCCCTTTCCCCCCTTCTCTCTCCTTAATTTTCTCTTTTCTTTCTCCCCTTGGAACCCCTCTTAACTAAACTCTTTTTAAACCTCTTACTACCCCCTAATCCCCCTTAAAACATCTTATAATTTCGGCAATTCTATTTTTATTTAATTGAATGTTCGAAAAAGTGATGATTAAATTTTCAAATTTCCTACTGAACAATTTATTAAAAAAGGAGTTTCTATGAATAATACCAATGGAAGAGCTGTAAAAATCAAGCCAGCAAGCAAATCAAGAGTAACACTTGTTATATCCAAGACACTAATCAAGAAGCTGAAATTGAAGGCTTTGGATTCTGAGTCAACTATATCCTCTATAGCTACACAGGCAATTAATGAGTATCTTTCCAACTTCACTGAATAATACCAGGACTTAGGTTAAATAAAGATCTTTATGTCGGATTGATAATCTTTTAGGAAATTATACAATCCTGAAATCCTATTTTTTGAGTACTCGATTTTTCGAACAATATATTAAATTTAAAAAGTAAAAATTTAAGGATGAAAATATGCGAGAACAACAAAGTTTATTAGATTATATTAATAACTACAGGAGAGATCAAGAGAGACTTAACGAGCATGGAGAAGATCTCCTATTTGATGATTGTGAAGATGAAGAAGAGAGTATTTGGGAAGAAGAATCAGTTATCAGTCAGCAACAGGACAATAACAACAATAATTATGAATCTTTTGAAGATGAGGATGAAGATATAAGCATTAACATCAAGCCTACTTATCATACTAGGTATGAGACTATTAATGATGAGGATATGGAAGAAGAAGAAGAAGAGGAAGAAGAAGAAGATGATTGTCTTTTTGAGGAGGAAGACAGTAGAGAAGTGGAAGATGTAGATGAAGATGATCAGAGTTTCGATGAATTCGATTTAGTTGAAGAAATGCTTGTAGCAGATGAAGAAACAGAGGATGATTTGAATAACCTTATTAGCCTAATAGTAGATATTAATAATGCCTACAACTATGAGAACACTAGAACTATTGCTACACAAGCTGAGGGTTCTCAGCAATCTGAGAGTAATTCAAAATTAACAGTAAAGATTCCTGATAGTCTTATAACTAAAATAAAAGTGCTAGCGATTATTAAAGGTTTGTCATTAAAATCTTTAGTTGAGAGTGCAATAACAGGTTTTGTTGAGGATTCTGCTGATGATTTCACAGCTTTAATTTCCTAACCGTATCAAAACCACAAACAATAATATATTATTAATATGGTCTATAGCCTTCGGGTTATAGACCTTTTTTTAAGCTATGAATGTTTAAACAAAAAAAAATACGGAGGAGAATATGGCACAGAAACAACTGAATATATTTGCTACCAGCCTTATCGTAGAAGATTTAGGTAACATACTTCTTAAGCTAATTCCCATAGCATTAAAGGTATTCAAGAAAAATAAGATGGATATGTACATAGTTGAAAAAGAAGGAGAAAAATCAATTGTTAGAGCATGTGGTTATAGGGATTTCACTGGAAAACTTGATGAAGAAACTATCCTTGCAAGATGTGATTTTGCTATAAAAAGGAATTTTTGGTTGAAAATTGATGATTATGGCGACTCCTATATCGGTACATTCTTATATCCAGAAGAGTATTAAATGATCCTATCGAAAAGCAAAGTATTAATTATTATACTAAAAAGTGTAATTCGAATAACTGAAGAACTTATTGGAAAGGACAAAAAACATTATGGAAAAACTAAACGAAGAAAAACCTCTCTTTGAACCTGCACCATCAATACATCAATGCATAATTTGTGGAACAAGTATCGAAGACTTAGAAGAGGATGATTATATCAAGATACAATATGGCTACCTTTGCAAAGGATGTTTAGATGAGAAGTGGTTTGTTAAGTGCGACAAATGTGGTGAGTATGAGTTTGAGGCTTCAGCTAATTACATAGATGAAGAGGATATCTTCCTGTGCAATCCATGTTACTTAAAGAGAGTCAAAGATGTGTAATGATCTCAAGAGCCTAAAGCAAGCTATACCCTCATACATATTCAAAAAAATCGAAAGCCTAAGTTCTGATGAATCTGAGCAGTTAATCATGTGTGAAGAGTTCATAGAAAGAGCAGGAATTATGGAGTATGACGGAAGACAACCAAGGTTCATAGCTCAACAAAATGCGTTAATATGCGTAGAACGGAACTTTAAGACAAAAACAAGAGAAAGAGAGAAGAAAAACACTCATAAGAATAACAAAGAAAGAGGTTAATAATGATAAATCAAGAAATTGAACAGAGATTAAAAGAACCCTTTGCACAGTCTGATGTAGAGTTTAGAATAGCAAGGGTACTTAAGAATAACCAGAAAGCTGTAGTATTGGCTTATATAACTTCAAGAGCTGTTATGGATAGATTGGATCAAACTTTCGGGATCAACGGTTGGACTGACAACTACAAGGTTTTAGAGAATGGTATTGTCTGCAGTTTATCAGTTAGAATAAATGATGAATGGATAAGCAAAGAAGATACTGCACCTTTTACTAATATTGAGGCTCTCAAGGGTGGCTTTGCAGATGCTCTTAAACGAGCCGCTGTTAAGCTTGGTATTGGAAGATACCTCTACAACCTCCCCGAGTACTATGTTGATTTGGTTAAAGATAGACCTTATCAGGTAGATGATTCAAAGATACATAAGTACTTTTCCCGAGAAGTATCAGGGTGGTGGGTAGAACCAAATCTTCCTAGCTGGGCAATGCAAGGACAACAACCAAAAGAAGAGAAGCAGAATACTCAGAGAGTTGAAAAGCCACATATTAATTATGACAATTCAAGTAATGGTTATAATGACGATGAGATACCAGAAACAAAGGAAGTTAATAATAGTTATCTTTCACCTGAGAATCTACCTAATGATAGAGGACAGCTTCAAGTACTCTTAAATGACTATGTCAAAGCTCTTATTGAAAGAAATGCTTTAACTGATAGGAAGAAGCAAGAGTATCTTGCAAAAATCAATGAAAGAGATGCCAGTGTTGGCTTGCTTAAGTATTTTTACAAACAGTTCACCCTTATTGAGAAACTCTTCTCTTTAATTCAAAATGGGAATGTTTCAGAAGAGGAGAGAGTGGATATCTATAGATCAATCATGAAAGCTAATACTAGCAAATTACTAACAATAGAACAAGACTTAAACCAAAAAGCTGCCTAGGAGGAAACCATGGCTAATATCCAAAGACAAATTGAGAATGTACCAGAAATTGGTGGAACAACAAAGGGAGTCTACTTACCTAACACTCTTATCAAGAATGTTTTAGTGGACATGCAAGAAAGAGAAGATTCAGGAGAAGAGAAAGTATCCTTTGCTAAGGTTGTTAAAGAAATACTATCAGACTACTACAGTTTTAGAAACCCTAGTAATAGAGCTGTGTAGGATATCTTATGCCTGAAATAACAAACAATAACCGAATACCAGATCCAATCTTTAGATCAATAAAAGCGGGCTGGTATTCGGGCTCAAATGTAGAACACTTTGCAAGCGTAACAGGACTTTTGAAGCCTGCTAAGATATTTGCTCTAGAAAAAAGACATGCTAAGGAGATTACCGAAGAAGCAAGTGATTTAATCTGGTCATTAATGGGCTCAGCGATGCACAGTGTGATGGAGAAGTCAGAATGTGATGAATCTATTAACGAAGAACGGTTATTCGCTAAGTTCGGAGATAAAGTGATCTCAGGAGCAATAGATATTTATGAAAATAAAACTGTTTCAGATTATAAATTCACTTCTATTTGGACTTACATATTTAAATCCAGATATAAGGAATGGACCGAGCAACTTAACATCTATGGCTATCTTTACCGCAAAGCAGGTTTCCCTGTTGAGAAACTTCAAATCATAGCCATATTCAGAGACTGGAGCAAATCGAAGTTTAAATATGAAAAGAACTACCCTAAACAGATAGAAACCATCAATCTTCCCTTATGGTCAGATGATGAAGTGGAAAGTTTCATAAAAGATAGAATTAGACTATTTGAAATGGCACTCACAATGCCTGATGATGATATCCCTCCATGTTTACCTGAGGAGAGATGGCAAACTATTAAGTGGGCAGTAATGAAGCCAGAAGGTAAACGAGCTATTAAGCTTTTTGAAGATAAAGCTTCTGCACAGGAATATCTAGATAAAGCCAAGAGACCTGAACTCTTTATAGAGTTAAGGGAATCAGATCCTATTAGATGTCTAGAATATTGCAGGTGCAATCAATTTTGTAACTATTACCAAAACTTACTTAAATTACGGAACGCAGCTTAATCAACTACCTTTCAGTTATACAACATACTGAAAGGTAGTATTTTATAGTTATTTTTTTTTATTTATAATATTTATTTATTAAACCTCTATTACCAAAGAGAGAAATTTCAGTAATTTCATAAATTACTGTATGTTATGATTTTAATAAAATGCTTACCCAATTACTATTATTATATATATATCTACTTATAATATATAAAAAATCATTTCTATCCCCTTTATTGGTTTCCTTTGATATATTTACTCATGATTTTTAAAAAAAAATATTATTTATATTGACAGAATTTGAATGTTTGAAAAAATATCATTTACATGATGATTTGTATCATGTTTAGAGTGTTGCGATGCAATATATAGATATTTGAAAAGCTATTTAGTGAATAGAATGAAGCAATAAATTTGTTTCATGTGCAGGAAATTAGTAAAAATATTATATTTAGAGAGAATATTCCAGATTAGTAAAAATATTATATTTAGAGAGGATATTCCAGATTAGTAAAAGTATTAAAGATTAGTAGAGTTAAAGTGTATCTGTTTCGCCTTCAAGGCGAATATATTATTAAAGCATAGATACCTTATTTAATGAGATCAACTCATTATTCCCTTAATTTGGTAGGACAAGGTTCTATCGAGCTAAGTAAATTATTAACAGTAGTATAACTACAAAAAAAACAAGAGGACAAATAATGTCTAAAACTAAAATATTACAAAAAGAGAACACAGAACCGATTTCAAATTATTTCTTAAACAGTAAAACACAAGAACCTAACACAAGTGAGCAAATATTAAAAAAAATTCACAAAAGCGAGTCTAAGACCCAAAGAGCAATATTAAATCACGTCCTCAGATTAATCTATTTAGAAAAAACTTGGGTGGAAAGAGTAGTTACTGATATTGATTTTAATGATTGGCTGAATTCAGATTCTCCAGACTTTGTCCCATATTATTGGGATTACAAAAGGATTTTTACTTTTTTAAAAACATACTTTGCGAACTCCAATGTAGAATTAGAGTCACTTTCTGATAAAAAATTATTAAAAAAACCTGTTATAGTGGACAAAGTTCATTCAATTATCGATTCTATTGGGCAAAACACTCTCACCTGTTTAGCTAAGATGAAAGATGATAATCTTGCACAGAAGATCCTTAAGAGTTGCCATACTAATAACTATAAGCCACAACGGAGTGTATTGAATTATATTAAAGAGCATTACGAGAACAGTAATATCCCCATGAATGAGACTCATGAGATTGATTGGGCTAATATTGAACAGATTAGTAAAGCTTCAAAACCTACCAATAAGAGCAAGGAAAAACCAATTTCAACTATTGATAAGGCTTTTCTCCCTGACAACACTAACAGATCTATAGCCGATTTAAGAGCATCTCTAGGTGATTTCCCTATAAAGTATGAGGATGGAAAGATTTTTGTGAATAATATTCCAATTATAGAGTATTCACTAATTGATGATAATATAAACGATGAGTTTTCAACACTTGCTACAAATTTAGCGGGTAAAATTGATGAGCTATTGAGTAATATCCTTAACAACATTGAAAGGCATATTATTTAAGGATGGGTGTTAACATGTATAAGAAATTTATTGTTAACTCTATACCAAAGTTAGATAAGATGTTATTTAAAATGTCTGAGAGTGAAAGTGTTGCCTTGGATACTGAAACAACTGGGCTTTCACCTTTAAGTGATGAAATTGTAGGAGTGTGTGTTTGTTTCAGTGAAGACAGCTCATATTACATCCCAGTAAAGCATACTTCAAGTCCTGTTATTGACATTACAGAAGTAATTAACAAACTTAGAGTACATACTAATGGCAAGCTGTTGGTTTTCCATAATGCAAAATTCGACTATAAGTTCTTTCATCAAAGCGGATGGAAGATTGAGAATGACTTATTTGATACTATGATCGCAGACCACTTACTGTATCCATCTGAAAAGCATACTCTTGATAGTTGTGCAGAACGTGTACTAGAACTCGAAACAATTAAGTATGATACAATGATTGGAGTTCAGGCATCAATCTTATCTGTTCCTATACGAGAATTGGCAGAGTACGGTGCAGAAGACGCATGGGTCACATATAAATTGTATAAATTGTACCAAAAGTTTTTGGCGGATCAACGCATGCTTCATCCCTTCAAGCTGATTGAAATGAAGCTAATAAAAGTACTAGCTAAAATGGAGATCGATGGAGTTTATATAGATTCCAGACAGTTAACGAATTCTGCATTAATGACCCAAAAACAATTAAAAAAAATAACAACTAAAATCAAAAGATTAATTACAAGCAAAGAGCTTAAAACAACTTTCAACTTAAATTCAAATGACTATCTATCTAATGTATTATATAATCATTTTTCTTTACCAATCCAAGAACTTACCGATTCAGGAAAACCTTCAACAAAGCGTAGTACTTTAGAGACTTTAGTAAATTTTCATCCTATAGTTTCACTAATACTAGAATATAAGAAATTGGAGAAACTCCACAAGTTCATGATAGCTTTACCGAGCTCTGTTAATACAAATACAGGTCGGGTCCATGGATCATTTAATCAAGCAATTGTAAGAACAGGTAGGCTTTCATCTAGTAAGCCTAATCTACAGAACATACCTGCTGCAATTAATGATGGATCTGATTCGTTTTTGTCTCAGGTATCAACAGTGATACGATCATCCTTTAAGCCTCAGAAGCCAGGTTTCTGTTATTTAGGGCTCGATTATTCCCAGGTTGAATTACGGTTAATAGCTGCTTTCTCTGGGGAAGAGAAGATGCTTCAAGTATTTAGAGATGGTGGAGATATTCATACTCAGACCGCTTCCTTAATATTTAATAAGCCATTCGACAAAGTAGGTGATGCTGAAAGGAAGATAGCTAAACAAGTTAATTTTGGTATAAGCTATGGAATGGGAGCATTAACCCTAAGTAACAGGGTTGGTAGTACATTTGATGAAGCTGAGACTTTTATTAGCAATTTCTACAAGAAGTACCATAAGATAGGTGATTATCAGACTAATAAAATATGTTTTGCAAAGAGGAATAATTATACTGAAACATTATTTGGTAGAAAACGTCCCCTTTCTTTCATAAACTCCAATAATAACAAGTTAAAAAAATATAATGAGCGAATAGCTAAGAACACTCCTGTTCAAGGTAGTGCTTCAGAACTAATGAAAATTGCAATGATAAAGGTCTTTGATTTAATCAAAAATCATCCCGATGAGATCACCATGGTGCTACAAGTGCATGATGAGCTGTCTTTTGAGGTTAGGGACGATTTGTCTTTATTTTACAAAAAAGCTATAACTGAGATTATGGAGTCGGTCCTTCCTAAACCTTACTCGGATTATGTTACACTGAAAGTGGAGGCTAATATTGGCAACAGCTGGTCGGAGGTTCATTGATGAAACAAACTAAGATTGATTTATCTTTCGTAGAAAATAAACGATTCATCATTAATACTGAGAGAGTTCTGCTGTTAGATTTAGAAGAGTATATTACAGATAATTCTCCAAATGAATTTGCTGGGTATTGTTTTTCAACTTGGGATAAAGACATAATTCACAAAAACAATTTCAAAAAGAGCTCTGCTTTGTTATTAGATTTCCCATTATTCAAAGATAAAACTTTAGTCAGAGATAAGTTGCTTGAGTTTGGAGTTTATGCTATTATTACTGATAGCAAAAACACCAGATTACCTAAGGATGGTTCACTACAGAGTGGTTTTCACTTAATTCTCCCCCTAAGCAAAGAGATAACTGAGTTCAATGGTTACTGTGAACTAATTAAACAAGTGGACTCTAAGCTATTTTACTGTAGAAGTAATAGTTTTATGCTTTCCGCTGATAGATTCTTCTTCTTCTCAAGAAAAGATGTAAGTATTGAGTATATCCCCGCTGAAGAAGAAGATAGTGAAAAGGGTGCTTTTAAGTTCATCGATGAATTGGATTTAGATCAGGATTCCGATTTAAACGTTCAAACAATGTACACAAGACCTAAAAAAAACAAGGTGTTGAGATACGGCAAGAAATATAAGCACTTTTCTTTTAGTAATTTGGATATGAACAGTTTGATTTATGTTGATGATATAGAGGGTGGGTTAACCTACAAGTATAAGGATATAAGTGCTATTGCCTGCCCTTTCCACAAGGACTCCGACGAACACATAGCTTATTTAAAAGAGATCGATAATAAAGTCGAGATTTTATGTCCTTCTTTCAAGGAGTTCTTTAAGGAAGAAGAAGTTCAAATTGACTTTTCTCTAGATAAATTTGCAGACAGGGGCTATATTGTAGGATACACAGGTGGTGGGCAAATACTTCAGATACATTCAAAGCTATCTGGTGAGACTAATGAATATCAAGGTGATGGCATTAATCTTGCTTTGAATATTTTGTTTAAAAGTCTTTATCCGCTAGACAGTGTTACTGGGGCTAGTTACTTCTATAAACGATATCGAAACTCTCGTTTCATTAAGAATAGGTTTCTGCCCCAATATTGGAAAACTTGTTTTAGTGACAACTTGCATTCAGGTGTAAACATGTTCAGTGATTACCCTCTGAAAGGTTTTAATCCAATACGACTAACATCAATAAGAAATGACCTCTCTAAGACAGATATAAATAAAGTTATGGAAAAATATACCCCTTCTATTACTTTGCTTATCCAGAACATTCTTGGAGAGAATTTTAATCAGATGGACTTTCAATGGTTTTTAAACTGGTTATGTGGAATATACACCCATTGCCTTAAATCAAAGTGTTCTGTTATATTGAATTGTCATAGTAACTCTGGTATTGATATATTTCAGAATATCGTATTGACTAATCTCCTTACACATAGCTTTATAAAGGAGGTAGATGTCTCTACCACTCTAAAAGGAATGAATGATTTCTTGGATAAAAAAACACTATTAGTGATTAATGGCATCTCCAAACAGAGGCAACAGGTTGCAGACACTATTAGTAACATTCGGTTCTGGCAGAGCCATCAGACTATTGATTTACATCGAAAAATGGAAAAAACCAAAAGTATGGATAACATGTGTAATATTGTTTGGTTAATCCATGGCAATCTACCTAAAGATGTTGGAATAAACGACAATACATTTTCTATATTTAGGTCATTTTCAGATTTATTGAGAGTCAAAAAGAATGGAGCGAGTATAAAATCACTTTCCCAATTTGAGTCTAAAGTGCAAAAAGAAATGACCACCTTCTCACAAATACTCTTAGCATTGAGATTCGATGAATCAATGTTTAACAGTCCCAGACTTAATCTACATAAAAAAGCTTTGAGTGACGATGTTAGCGATCGCACATTAGGAATGCTTCAGATTCTCACAGATAATGATTTTTCTCCTAATGATATAGTTGTAGGTAAAGAGGATGATACCGACCTAAAAGTGGATTTAGTGACCGCATATAAAGCTAGTGGTGGGGGATTTTTTAGAATATCATTATTACATCGGTTATACACTTATATACATAGCTCACCTGAGACTATTAGCTCCAGGCAGTTGTCTTCTCAGATAAAGCAAATCCTTGGTATAGAGGTTAAGTCTAAGTCTATTGATGGGAAGACTTCTAAGGGGTTTGATAGAGTTGATCTAGAAATGGGATTAAGGAAAGCAGCTGGTACTTATGATTATATAAGTTTCAAAAAGGTTTATGATCCTATATATTCTGAGGCAGCTATTAAAGAGAAGAAGAGATCAAAATTATTTTTAGGAATAAGCCAAGATTCAAAAATCCATCAAATGATTTTTAGAGAACGTCCTCTTTATGAACTACAGACTGAGAAACAATCATTAGTGAGTAGTTCAGAATTCGGGAAAGACACTAAAGCCATTATTAGAGTATATGCTTATAACAGAAAGACTGATCTTCTGACCAAAAGTGAGATTGAGACAATAAGCCCTTACTACAGAATAGAAGGGGATATTGACATTAACATTTATGAGCCTCTCTATACAGATAGGAATCTTGATATTACACAAATTAACGCTTTTCTGGCTATGTCAGAGGTGAATAACATCACAGACTTTTTGTTTGGGATAACAGACTTAGAATTTGTGAGCTATCCAGCATCCTCAGTATTTATAAACTGTGAGTCTAATGATGATAATCTGTTTAATGCTATCGTTATTCACATAGACAGCAATTCAATAGAGAGATTCGATCCAGATTTTGATTTCAAGATCCTAGTATATTCTGAAGAACAATTTAAAATACAAGATATCACAAATAAATCCATTAGAAGCTTGGTTGAGAACCATCGGTACGACCTTGCTAGGATTGATAGATTTGATTTATACCGCTAATCCCTATCTTCATTTTAAATGTAGATATACAAACTAAATTAGGAGAAACTATGCTCTGGATGAGGTACACTGAATGGAACATTCAGATAGAAGCGTAAATGCTATTCTATCTGAATTAAATAAAAATGAACTGACAATGGATGAGTCTGATGAGATGATTTCAAGAGCAGTTAATATTATAAAAATCTTATCTGAATCAACAGAAATAAATATAGAAGGAGAATACAATGAACAGCATGAATAATAGACTAAACGCGATTGAAGAGACAATGAATTTATCTGGAGTAATATTCCCACACAAGAAAGTGATTGAAATTAGTAACAAAATGGAGATCGATAGAGTTCTATCCTTAGTATTTAAAAAGTCCTCCAGTAATTCAATACAATATATAAATAATAAAGAGAATCGCATATTAAGTAAAAATGATAACGAGACAAGATTACTACTCCATCCTATTCTTCCTGAGAGTAAAAAATACTTTACTATACTCAGCACTGATGAAGATATAGACATTGTGATCAGTAATCTGACACATGAAATGGATTATGAGATATATTTTTACATTCCTTCTACCCCAAAGATGATACATACTAAGGTGTTTTGGAAGTTTAATTTTGATAACTTCGAGAACTTTGAAGAGGCTGAAAAGTACCTTGAATCATGTGCCGATAAATTAAATTATTTGTGTGACAGGATGAAGTCTTGGGTTACTAATCGTAACTACTACATTACTGAATGTGAAGAGGTGTAATTATGAGTTCAAATATAGTCAATGGGGTTATATATGCCAGGGTCTCATCCTCTGAACAGAGAGAGCAAGGTTTTTCAATTGAGGCTCAGCAAGCTCTATTGAGAGAGTACTCGAAAAAGCATAATATTATTATTATTAAAGAATTCCTTGAGGTTCATTCTGCTAAAACAGGAGGTAGGAGATCAGAGTTTAACAGTATGTTAGATTTTATCAAGAGATATAAAGATGATAACTTAGTTATCTTGGTTGAGAAGACTGATAGGTTATATCGTAATTTTGAAGACAGGATCATATTGGACAAATTAGATGTACCAATACACTTAGTTAAAGAAAGTACTATTTATAGGAAAGGAAATAGCTCCTCAGATGAATTAATGCATGATGTTATATTGGCAGTTGCCAAGCACAAAGTCAATTTGATGAGTGAAGAGATAAAAAAAGGTATTAAACAAAAAATATTACAGGGTGGTTATCCTGGAAAAGCACCTTTTGGATATATTAACAATGTTAGCAATGGGAAAAATGTCATATCAAAAGATCCAGATTATTCTGCTATCATCACTTCTTGTTTTAGCAAGTATGCAAATGGTCTAGATTCCATTGAGAAAGTTACGGAAGATATAAATAGGGATATTGTACGCAGTAATTTGAAACGTGTGCTTAAAGCTTCTACTCTGCATAGAATACTATCCAACACCTTCTATATTGGAAAGTTAAATTGGAAAGGTAAAACATATGATGGAAGTCATGACCCTTTGGTAAGTAAAGAGCTGTTTAATAAAGTCCAGATAGTCCTTGCGAAGAGAAGTCAAAGTTCATCACACCAAGTTAAAGAAGAGAAACTATTTCAGGGGATGATAAAGTGTTCTGTTTGTGGTAGGACATTGACACCTGATGTGAAGAAAGGTAAGTACATCTACTATTTCTGTAAAAGCAGTGTAGGAAAAAATGCTACTTGCTCAAATAAGAAGTATATAAGAGAATATGTGGTTACCGCTAGTATTAACAAATTCATGAAAAACTGGAAAATACCTACTTCCTTAGATAGTTTATTCTGTAAGCATTTTGATAATATGAAAGAAGGTAGTAAAGATTCAATTAAGTCTTCCCTATCCAGGGAGAAGGGTAACAAAACTACTTTTGAAAACAAACTTGATAAACTACTAGAGTGCTACATTGATGAAATGATCTCAAAAGAAAAATATGACCGTAAGAAGACTATATATGAGAATCAGATACGTACTTGTGAAGATGAGATTAGGAGGCTTATGGGTGTTTTAGAGGGCTACTCAAGTGGATATAGTCTTGGTAAGCTCATTAATGTATTCATTGAGAAATATTCAACTCTATCTATACACCTAAAAAAAAGTATTATAAACATTATATTTAAGTCTATTTACTACATAGATAATCATATTGAGTGTGAGATGAATGAACCATTCTCATACTTTAAGTCGTAACAATTATTAACCATTGAGCCAGATGATATCATCTGGCTCTTTATTTATTTAAAAACAAAGGGAAAAATAATGAATTTATTAGTTAAAGCAGTGCTTTATGCACGTGTTTCAAGTAAGGAGCAAAGTGATACTGGATTTTCAATTCCAGCTCAATTAAGACTACTAAGGGATTATGCTGATTCACACAATATTATTATTGTACATGAATATATTGAAGCAGAATCAGCTAAACAAGCTGGTAGGACACAATTCAACTCTATGATAAGTTTTCTTAAAGTTCAATCGAAGCGACAAAATTCAATTAAAACGATAGTTGTTGAAAAAACTGATAGGTTGTACAGAAACTTCAAGGATTATGTGATTATTGACGAGGTAAAACCAATTATTCACTTTGTCAAAGAGAACCAGATTCTCTCTGAATCTTCAAGATCATCAGATAAGCTCTTCCACGCTATCAAACTTGCAATGGCAAAGCATTATATAGATAATCTTCAGGAAGAGATAAAAAAGGGGATGGATGAGAAGGTAGCTCAAGGAATGTACCCATCTTATGCACCAATAGGTTATTTGAATAGTCGTCATCATAAGGTAAAGATTATTGTACCAGATCCTAAAGTTTCGCTTATTATTCAAGATTGCTTCAAGAAATATGAGACTGGTTATTATTCTTTGCAAGCTCTCACTGATATGGTGAATGAAAAATTAAAGGAGATTAAGTCAGAAAGAAGAATTGGTACTACAACAATGAGTAGAGTATTAAGAAACATCTTCTACACAGGTAAATTTATATGGAAAAAGGAGATTCAGCAAGGTATTCATGCTCCTTTAACAAGCCAGATCACATTTAACAGAGTGCAACAGATCCTTAATAGCCGTTACAAAACAGAGACTCAAAGAGGTGTGTTTTTGAAGACCTATCAAGGGATGATTCACTGCTCCCATTGTGGGAATACACTTCATCCCGATGTAAAGAAGGGTAAATATATTTATTACTTTTGTAGGAATGCTGTTGGGAAGAAGAAAACCTGCTCCAATACTAGATATCTTTCTGAAAAAAGAATTGATGTTATGGTATCATATATACTTTCAAAGCTTGTTTTTACCAAAGATGAGCTTTACTCAATCTATGAAGATGTCAATAATCATGCTGTTGAATCTGATCAAATGTTAGAAGATGAACAGAAGATACTTAGAAAAGAGAAAAGCACACTGGAAAATCGACTGAATGAGTTAATTGATCTGAGACTAGATAATCATATTGAACAAGATATATTTGTTAAGAAGAAATATCAATTGCTACTTGATATTTCTGTCATTGATGAAAGAATAAACTCGATTAAAGTGGAAAAACACCAAAACAAGGTTAACCCTGACGGATTAGTCGAATTCCTTCAAAGCTTTGACTTTCAATATGATACTGCTGATATTCATAAAAAACAGCATTTTCTTAAAAAGATAAAGTCGAACTTTTTCTACGAGGATAATAGTATAATTATAGAGTTACCTAAACCTTTTAAATATATACTACTTAGCAGAGAAATAAAGGAGTTACAAATATCTAATAAAAACTCTTTATTTCTCGAACATCCCGTATGGTGGAGGTGGCGGGAGTCGAACCCGCGTCCAAAGATAGCTTACAAAGCAAATCTACATGTTTAGTTATCTTATGTTCTTACATCGTATTACAAGATAATCAGAATTCGTACGATGCCAGCAGATGAGTTTCGAAAGAAGTTATCTACATTGCTTCAATCTAGCTATTCAGTATGTCGTCCTATCCTTCTCCGAACAGCCAGGTTCTGGAGGACGAGCTGCGATTAAGCAGCTAAAGCGTAATTTTCGTTTGCTTTTAAATTTAGTTCCATCATGTTTAACGAGTCAGATAAGATTCTCGACATGCATCACCAAGCTCACTTACCCCTGTCGATACCGTTGCACCCCCTATATAGGTTAGGATACGCAAATAGCAAGAATAAAATCACTTATACATACAATATAACAAGGTTGGTTAATTAGTCAAGTATTAATTTTAATATTTAAGATAAATCAAGATAATGTTGCTAAGTTGGACACTATTTCTCGTTTAATTCAGCTGACTTTTGAGATTTATACCTAATAAAATGATGGTTTTCTTTAAATCCCCAAAGGGGATAAGTAGTTTAGCCTGTGTGTTGTATCCTTGTATTTCAAGGATTAACCACAGGTGCGGAAGAACCAACAATCCTGTCCTATTCCAGCCGGAATAGGACAGAAGCGAGGAGAATCTACACCCAGGGTCAATTCAGCAAGCAGAATGAGACCCTGGGCTAATTTATTTAGTCCCTTTCTGGGATTTAAGAAAAGTATCAGTTTTTTGTATGTTATTCATCAAATCTTGTCTCGTTAAATCTTGTCTTTAGTGGCACCTTCACTTCTTACTCGTATGTTATGCGATAATTCATCGAGCTGCCTGCTAAGATCCTAAGGAGCGACTGCATAAAAGGAGGAGAAAGAAATTTATCACAAAAGCACAAAATCCCACAAAAGCACAAACAAGAATATCTTTTAGACGAAGTAAATACCTGTGAAAATGTTTGATTGTTGATTTGTTTAATTTGTAATTGGTTGGTATTGGCTCCGAAGCCTCTTTACTGGGATTGCGGATGCCCACATCCGTATTAACTCTCTACCTTGCAAAGGTATAGAGACTCCTTCCTTCGGAAGGACAAGATTCCCCTTCGCTGAAGGGAAATGAATACGGATGTGGGCATCCGCAATCCCAGTAAACACCCTACATACCGGTGTTTTTTCATAAATAAAAAAAGGGTACCCAGCAAAGGATACCCTATATCTTTTATGTCCAGTCCTAATAGTTTGACTGTTTTATAACTGGTTCTCCCTGTCGGTCGAACCTCTTATAATTAAATTCCTTCGGAGTGTCTTCGAACACTCCCTATTATATTGTCATCCATCCTGGATTTAAGATTTTCATTGCTTTTGCAATGATGCACTCAAGGATGAGTGCGTTCCCAGTAGAAGAGGTTGCAGTTTACTAATTCGTGAAATTAGTTTTAATCCGTGAAAATCCGTGGCTAAATATGTCTTCATTATGAATTATTAATTAATGATACTATTTCATAAGAACTATTTTCTTCATATCAACAGTTTTGCCAATAGTGATTTTGGTGAAATAGATACCGGAAGCTACATTATTTCCATTTTGATCTGTTCCATCCCAGACAGCACTATGAAATCCTCTAACCTGCTGGCCTAAATCAATTAGCTTAACTCTTTGACCTCTAAGATTATAGAGTTCAATTACAGTTTTAGCATCGTTGATAAGACTATACCTAATGGTAGTTACCGGATTAAAAGGATTAGGATAAATAGAAGCGATACCATTCACAAGTGGGATTTCTACAGAGTCGTCAAACTCATTATTAATCTCCACAGGAGCAGGTCCGTAAAAACTATTTGTTCCATCATAGTTTATCATTTCAAGCCAATAGTAATAAACACCATTAATCAACTCGTCTTTATCAAAGAAAGTGTAAGTCTGGGTTTGAGCAGTGTTGGTTCCGGCAAAGAAAGCATCTAACATCAAAGCTTCTTCTAAAGAACTATTACTGTTACGATAGATTCTATAGCCATCTAATTCATCCTCAGATTGAGAAACCCATTGAATCATCACGCCATTGCTGAGATTGTTTATCGCTGTGAAAGATGATAATACAACAGGAAGTGTAGTCTCGCCAAGATCTGTTGTTGCGGTCCAACCTTCTGTACTGGTTAGGCTAGTAATCAGAACATCACTTTGGGTACGAATCTCAATTCTATGAAGAGGAACATTGCTTACGAGGGTATAAATTCCTGTAGTTACGGCACTTGAAGTTCCGGTGATTAATCTACCTTTTTCAACTGCATCGTAGCCAAGAATTACATATTTTTTGCTAAGAGGATACTGAGTAGTTGCGATTAGGGTACCTGTGAGCTTAAAAGTGCTAACATCTTTGCCTGCTGCAGGTATTGCAATGACCGCTGGTAGTGGCATAATTGTATTGTACGCTGTTCTAGTTCCTGCATCTACATCAGTTCCATCATAACTTGAATCATCATCTACATAGCGTCCACCACCTGTAGTGCTACTGCTACAACGCACCGGTACCCAGAAATAGGTTCCTATTGTAGTAGCAGGGTCACCCAGATCTGCATCCATCAATACGCCGGTAGATATATCTCCTGAGCCTTTCCATGTGTTGCTTACATGATCCCAAATTTGCATCTCATTGCCGATAGTGCCTACAGGTCCTAAAATACGGAAGCGAAGATCACTGCCACTATAACCTTGGGCTTGAACCAGCATTACAGATTCTGAATCTTCTGAGCTTAAATCCATGTGTTCCGGGCGATGAATAAGTGTTTTCCCGGAAGCTCTATTGTTTGCACAACAAGCAACAAAGTCTCCAGATTCGACATTTACCATAGTCAAGTCTTTGCCACCATTACCTGTTGCAACAGCTACTACTGAAGTTTCATTAAGAGGCCAGGAGAAGCTTGAATCATCAGTACCACTTCCTGCAAGAGGAGTATTTTCGTAATCAGCAGCTATTTGAGTAAGTGTGCGAGCTGTGCCCACCCACATCCTAAAGTTGCGTATATTACCGGGGAAAGCTCTTGAGCTATAAGCCATTTTACCAATATTAAATTTTGAGTTGCTAGGGTCAGCATATAGGTTTCCACTTGTAAATCGAGCGGCAAGAGTTACATCTTCATTATTAACATAAATTTTTACCGGTTTAGTAGCATTGCTGCCATCATAGACACCTGTTACTAGATACCAGATACCTCTCTCTATGGTAACTTTGGCTGGATTGGATAACACAAAAGCGCGTGTACCTGTCGGTTTGATTGCAAACTCAAAGCTTGAATTTAGATTATTATGTTGTAGCCAGAAAGAACCATTTGAACCATTACCTGAAGTTGTTTGTGAGGCTATATTAGCATGAGCAGTACTGGTGGAAGGGGCAGATGTCCAGCGTATCCATGCTTGCACGGTTAGTTTGTCAGTCGCTGGTGTATTCATACCAAACACATCGCCATCTGCTGATTTCAAATGAGGATTAGGAGTAGCGACTCTACCAAACTTCAAGCGTTCATTTACTTCTCGCTGAATATTGAGCACATAGCTCTTAGAGCCTAATGAATTCTCTACTATAATGGTATAGGTGATTGCAGCAGGGCCGGTAATTGGGTTTGTTGGTCCTACTCTCAAAATACTTTCGCCATTTGATGATACTCTTGCACCATCGATGAATACTTGGCAATCAGAAGGTGCCATTAAATTTAGCTTTAAGGTGGAGTAGTCACCTACAATACTACCGGAATAAACTCCTGTAGCTGCAGGATCTGAGCTAAAAAGTGGGAATATATTTATTTTATCACTTGCATCTTTACCATTCAGTTTCAACTTTCCTAAATGTGGACTCCAGTTAGCACCATTACTTAGAGTGATGCTACCGGTAGTGGCAGAAATGTTTAAACTATTTTTTAAAGTCGCGGTTACGGTAATATCCCCATTGCTAAGAGGAACCAACACATTACTATCATTAGCGAAATATCCTGTACCTGTTACGCCGTTAGCACTCCAGATAATTTCCTGAAGCGAGGAAATAGCATCACCATTAATTTCTGAAGTATCAACATTAATATCACAGGTAAACGCATTACCGTCTTGAACTATACCGGTAATGCTAGTAGGAACATTTTCTGCTCGGCGTCTGAAACGTAAAGTGTAAGTCTTTTTGAATCCAGTATTGTCAGGGTTTGTAACGATTGTGAGTACGTTGTTCTCGGTATCTGAATCAAAATTCAGTCCAGTTGCTGAACCGGCAGGAATAAGTGGTACATTAACAACTCCGGTAACCAGAGCTCCGATGAAAGTTGTGATTGTTTCAAGAACACTATTTTCATTAGTACCATGATGACTAGCAGTAAGATGATATTGTCCGGTTGTCGGAAAAGTTATCTTCAAAGCAGCAGCAGCAGCATAAGTGGTATGATTATAAGCTGTAGTTGCTTTGTTGTAACTAAAAGCTGTGTTGCTACCAGAGCTGTTAAAGATGAAGTTTATAGGATCAGAACCGTATTCAATCTGGGCTGTTATGCCTAAAGATGCCATACCTTTTACATTGGCAGGTGAAAGATCAGATTCAGAGCTTCCTGTACCATCAATAGCTTTAACTATGGCTGTGTATGAGGCGTCTGTGAGTAAAGCGACTAAATTATCATGTAAATTTTGTGTACGAGCATTCTCGTCACTAACAGAAACAGTTTCTGCATATACACCATTTTTGTAAAGCAAGATATCAAAACTAGTAGGATTGGTATCGCTTGTCCAACTTAGTTCATCCGTTGTGTAATTCCAATCGAGACTAGCTGGTGTTTCCGGCAGAGCAAAAAGTAAAGAAAGAGATAAAATCATGCTGAACATCAGTACAATTTTAAGCGATTTAAAAAAGGTCATATCACCTCCAAAGTGATTACCATTAAAGATTTAAGTATTGTGCATATTTTATTGTTATGAATTTAAATTGTCAAGATTTATTTTCAGTTATTTTAGTTTAGTAAAATAAATCATTAAATAGCTACAAGTTATAAATATTGTTCTTTGTGAGGAGGGTATAAAAAGTACGCCTTAGGGATTTAAAAGGTTGTGTTGTCGAGTCATAGGGAAGTCTTATCGGTTCTCCTTGCGGGTCGAATCTCTTCTGCCCGCAGTCCGACGGAAGAGGACGTAGCACTACATACCGGTGTTTCTCATAAATAAAAAAAGGGTACCCTCGAAGGAATACCCTATATCTTTTATGTCCAGTCCAAAATAGTTTGACTGTTTTACTCATTGGTTCTCCCCTGACGGGTCGAACCTCTTTTAATTCAATTCTTTTGGAGTGTCTGCGAACACTCCCTATTATATTGTCATCACTCCGTGATTTAAGAGGTCTTGTTGCCAACTTCAGTCGATTAAACCATTCAACGATTTAACAGAATAGTTTGTCTGAAGGTCTTACCTTCTGTGTTTTTGTGTGGTTTTGTGTCTTTGTGGTAATATAAGAGGGCGAATATTGATTCGCCCCTACATTTTAATCAACTAATCTGAGTAAATACCCAATCAAATCTAAATCAAAGCCATTAGCTGAAGTAACAATCTCGCCATCTTTAAAAAGGAATATCACGGGGTAGTTATCCAAAGCGATAGGTTCAGATACAATAGTATCACCATTTTGGTAGGTAAAATTCTCTTTATTAAGAGAAGTTAGTTCCGGTATGTGGCGATTCTGAGAATACACCAAGACTTCAATACCTTTCTTTTTAAAGTTATCCAAGTTATTAAGTAATTGTTCTAACATTCTCTCTTGCGGTTCATTACCTGCTCTATTAAGAATCATTAAAAGAGATGTTTTACTTAACATGTTATTATCTTTTAAGAGAGAATTAGTAGCAGTAAGAGTCTCGCTTGACCACTGAATCTGATTCTCATGCTGGGTTGTAGGAGTAACGAAGTTGAGTTCAATCTGCTTACTATCCGGTGTTATCTGTTTAATTACAACATTGGCATCGCCGTTTTTGTTTCTCAGATAACCCATAACATATAGTTGCCTATTTGGTTCTTGGAAATATTTAGCAAAGTGCTTACCATTATCTTCATAGAAGTCAAACCAAGTGTTGGATAAGAGACCTTTACCGGAGATGGAGCTGACTAAGAAGTTGCTAAAAGGTTCTGGAGTTTGTTCTTTACCATCAAAAGTGATAACAATCTCAAACTCTTTTTCTATTCTTTCCGGTTCCGGCGGTGTATCATCATTCAGATCTTCACCAAAATCAAAATCAATCCCGACCCATTTCTTACCATTATAATACTCTAAGAAACCTTTCCATCTTTGGGGAATCCCGGCAGTTTGCAGCAGAGAAGAAAGCAGGAAAATATGTTCTGTTTCGGTAAGGTACTTCTTATTAATAGTTTGGGTAGGAGTTAGACTTCCTCCAAAATAGCTCCAGGAAGCTTGCTCATCTCGGAAGGTATTGAGTTTCATCCATTGTTGAATGTTTTCCACAGTTTTAGTAATATTCTTATCGCGTAAAGAGTTGGTAAGTTGAGTTAGCTCTTCTCTCCAACCAGTTTGTGGGAAGGGATTTGAGCCAAAGACAGGTTGTAGCACATTAGCTTTGAAAATATTGTACTCAACTTGTTTTTGGTAATATTCTCTGCTATCTGTTAAAGAGATTAAAAGATTTTGAATAGCAGTGGTATCAGGAAGTTCGATGAGGTCTTTTATATCCCAATCTAGCATTATGTCTATCATGATAGTTCGTGCTAATTTGTGATTCTTCAGCTTAGTAAGGGAGTTATCAGCAACCAGCCAGTTGTCGGCGTTTCCGGCTAACCTTTCGCACTTAGCTAAGTATTTCTCTCTCTTATCTAAGTAAGCTTGCGTGTCTTCTTTTGGCTCAGGAAGAGGATAATTAGTTAAGAATTGAATAGACTTCTTTTGATTCAGTAAGCGGTTTTCTCTCTTCTTGTTAGCCAAATCTGTCTTGTCCTGAATATATTGATTATTCATTTCGGAAAGTCCAAAATCACGATTTTCAGAAGAGTCTAAAGGGAAGTTCATAACAAAGTTAGCTTCTAGATTATTATCTTTCTTAAGCATAATGGTAGTGGTTGTAATATCTTGCAGTGTATTAAGATAGCCTTTGCCTACTTTACCGGCTTTACCAGCTGTTACAAAGAGGGAAGTGTTGCCAAAGTCAACATTTAGCTTACCTTCGTCATCTGTTTTATCACTGAATAAATTAAAAAGTCCACCAAAAGTAGTAGCATAATAATAGACATTAGCTTCCGGTACAGGGTTATTTTCTTCATCTACAACCAGCACAGTTGTTTTAACTATATCAGCATAAACATTTGTGATATTGAGCTTTGTGTCGTGTTGATTCTTTTCTAAAGTTAGGGGTGTGTTGTAAGTACCAAACACTTCAGAAGTGAGTAGCGGTGCTTTCTTTGCCCTGTCTATTTCCCAGGAAGACTTTCGGTATTCTGCAGGATATCCTTCCGGAACGATTTTCCACCCTTCAGGAGTCCAAACTTCAGTCCAAACATGGTTACTATCAGTAAAGCTCCAGTATGGGGCAGAGGCAGGACGGCAAGGAATACCAACAGAACGGAAGATTGCCATTTGGAGAATCATCATCTCTTCACATCTGCCATAGCCTCGTTTAATAGAAGTTAGCGGGGCTTGGTCTCTACCGGAGGTTTGCTTAAAGTACACTCCTTCTTGATAGAATAAATCGGCAAACATAATCGCTTCATTAATATCTTTAGCTTTCTCTACTTGAGGAAGAAGGGTCTCATAGAACTCTTTACGCCAATTCTCGAATGGTTCTTGGGAGATTCTCAAAGGTAGAATAAAGTGGAGAAAGTATTCTTCAGGGACTTCTGCAACATAGGGCAGATCGAGTGATTTTAAAGCATAGGTTAGGTGTTCATCGAAGTAATCAGGGGTGATAACTGCAAGATCCGGATGGCTAATATGAGTTAAGATAAAATCTGCATATTGAGCTTTTAGTCCGGTTAGGTTATCAATATAGTTGATGAGAGCATCAGCGTTTTTCCCGGCGTAGCGGGTTATTTTAGCATAGCTATCTGTTGTAGCTATTAGGTTGCCCAAGGTCAGAACAAGTAAGCATAACATAAGTAATTTTTTCATGGTTCCTCTACATATTATTAATTTTAAGTTTTATTTATTTAGTGAAAGGGGATTAAGAACCACCCCGCCGGAAATACCGGCACCCCTCCTTAGAGGGGAATTTAAGACCACACCCCGTCAGCAAAGCTGCCACCCCTCTCCAGAAATTCGCTTTGCGAATGAAGAGGGGAATTAAGAAGCCGCTACATTTCAATCATCATTGCGAAGCAATACCACAATTTTTCACTTTTCATTTTTCTCTTTTAATTCTTCTTTATTATCGGTGTTATCCGTGGCTAAAAATTCTTCCAGTTATTGATTACTAAACCAGTCTTCCCGAAGTATAAGCCCTATAATCTTTATAACTATATATAGTAGCAATAGCAAAGAAGCAGAAAGACATAAAGAAGGCACCATAAATACCCACCACATTCTTAGCTACAATGCCCAGGATAGGAGCAAGTAAACCCCGAATGCCGGTGATAGTTACATGCAGACTTTGATACATGGAAGCATCTTCATTTCCGGCAAAGTGAATAGAACTCATGTTCCACGACATATTAACACCAGCCATAGCAAAGCCATTCACAGCAAAAGTTATATAAGTTAATGTAAGCATAAATGGCGAACTGGCAAATTGTCCGGTAATTATTAATAGTAAAGGGAACAAGGCAATAGCACCGAAGGAGTAGGATGCAAATTTAAAGGGGTGAAATCTATCATGTAATCTTCCCAAGATAGGAGCTAAAATAAAGAAGCCCATTTGGGCAAGTATTCCCTTGGAAATAAATGATTGGGTGTAGTTTAACTGGAGATAATCTACTAAGAAGATAGGTATTACCGGAGCTAAGGAGAGAATGCCAAATCCGTAGAGCGTGAAATCTCTTTGAAAGTGAGCATAAGGTTTATTAGTTCTAAGTAACTGGAAAGCTCGTTGTAGGGGGGTAACAAAGATGTCTCTTTTTCTCATCTTCTTTTGATAAACAACACCACATTCTTCTATTTTGATATAACTAAGAATAGCAGTTGAGATGAATCCGGCAACTGCAACATAAATGAAGATAGCTTTGAGGTTTGCTTCTGAAGAGTCTAAGAATCTACCTGAAAGCCAGGCAAAGATCATGCTTACCACAGAAGCTATACTCATTGTGTAGCCAAATATCTTGGATCTGTTATTGGGTAAGTTACTTTGATAGATGGAATTAGAAGCAGGCGAGAGAATTCCGTTAAAGAAAGCGATAGTTCCATAAAGGAGAAGATAGATATTCATAGAAGTAACAAAGTAGGCTAATAGTAGCAATAATCTGCCAAAAATAGCTACTAACCAGAAGAACTTAGCTTTGCTTCTGCTCTGTTCAAGAATCTTGCCCCACCAAATAGCTAAAAAGTTGGTAACAGGCCAAATCATGGTTAAAACCATTAACTGCCAGTCTAAAGCATTAAATGCCTTCTTAGCTATTATATCCTGAATTGATGTAAAACCTGTAAACACTCCGTTGAAAATAGTTGAAAAAATCAACATAGTTACAGTAGTTTTATAAATATTTTTCTTATCCATCTATTAGACCTCATTTATAAGTAACATAAAATATTACTATGATTTATTGGCAATGATATTTATTTTAGTTAAGACAAAAAATGCTCTTAAGTGCATTCAAATTTATAAGTAAATAATTTAAAAAAAGAGACTTCCGAATTCAGAAGTCTCTCAAATTTCTAAGTTTACTCAGTTCTCACTTCTTATACCGGGCAAACTTTTCTACCATAAGCTTCATTAATCACCTGAGCAATTGCTTCATACACGGCAAATGCACCACAAAGAATTCCATCGTATCCGGCGATTGTATGGATAAGATGGCTTCCTGTGAAGTTAGCAAGAGCTAATAAGATGAAGAGAATAAATAGAGACCCGAATACTAATTTCGAGATTGTTAAGGACTTTAGAGTTGCAATAAACATCCCGAAGGTAAATATTCCCCATAATAAGAGGTATAAACCAAAAGATAGAGGAGAGTGAGGTTCACCCAAGCCCAGCTTAGGCATTATCCAAATTAAAACTAACGATATCCAGAAGAAGCCATAAGCTGTAAAGGCTACGGTCCCAAAAGTTTTGTTGTTTTTATACTCTAAAATACCTGCTATAATTTGGGCAATTCCTCCAATCGTGATTCCCATTGCCATGATTACTACATCAAGCGGGAAAAATCCAGCATTATGCACATTAAGAAGAATGGTAGTCATACCAAATCCTAACAAACCTATTGGTGCAGGATTAGCTTTTGTCGTGTTGTTCAAGATTACTCCATATATATTATTTTAAGTTGTCATTAAATGCAAATAGGTTTTCGTGTCAAATTAATTTCGTTAGAGAAAAAATGACACGTTGAAGGATGAGGGAGAGAGTGAGAGAAAGTGCAATATTTAACGCTGATAAACACAATTAAACCGATGGTCAAGAAATTATTATTGACAACAAGTAGAAACTGATTACTTTGTCATTAAAATAATTATCAATCAGAGGAGAATGATATGTCTGAACAGATTAAGAACAAACTTATGAGTGGTGAAAGATATTCCAAATTTGAGGCAATTCCTTTTGACCAATTCAAAACAGAAGACTTTATGCCGGCTATAGATTGGGCATTAGAGATAGCAAGAAAAGAATTTAATGACTTTATTGCCAGTCCTGAAACCCCAACTTTTGCCAATACTATAGAAGAAGAGAGTGGGGTAGAGTTAGATTACGTTACCACTATTTATTTCAATTTATTAAGTTCAAATACTAACAAAGAACACTCGGCTATGGCTGGAGAGATTTCCCAGAAATTAGCTGAGTTTGGTAATGAAACCATGATGAACCCAAAAATGTTTGAAAAGCTCAAATATGTTTATGATCATCAAGTAGCTGAAAATCTAAATGCAGAGCAAACAAGATTGTTAGAAAAGACCTACAAATCATTCTGTCGTAACGGTGCTTTATTACCTGAAGACAAAAAGAAAGAGTTGATGAAAATCAATATGGAAATGTCTAAATTAGGTCCTGATTATTCACAAAATGTGCTCAACTCAACCAATAAATTTGAATATATTGTTGAAGATGAAAGCGAACTAGAAGGTTTACCTGCTAATGCTAAAGCTAATGCTGCCCATATGGCAAAACAAAAAGGTCATGCCGGAAAATGGTTATTTGTGCTTCAACCATCCATGTTTTTACCGATTCTCCAATATGCCAAGAATAGAGATTTAAGAGAAAAGTTTAATAAGGCTTGGGGTTCAAGAGCCTTTAATGATGAATTTGATAATCAAGAAATACTTAAAAAGATAGCTAGCTTGAGACATAAAAGAGCTCAATTACTTGGTTTTGCTACTCACGCTGAATTCACTTTAGCAGAAAGAATGGCTGAAAATCCTAAAACTGTGGAAACCTTCTTAGATGAAATTCTTGAAGTGGCAATGCCTGCTGCTAAGAAAGAAGTTAAAGAGATTCAAGCAATTGCTAAAAAAGATGGTATTGATACCTTAATGCCATGGGATGTTTCTTACTATTCAGAGATTTTGAAGAAGGAAAAGTTCGATTTTGATTCTGAAGAACTAAGACCTTATTTCAAAGTTGATAATGTACTTAAAGGCATCTTTACTGTTGCTAATAAACTCTATGGCTTGAAGTTTGTAGAACATGCAGATCTTCCTAAATATCATGAAGATGTTAAGGTTTATGAAGTTATCCAAGAAGATAGTGGCAGATATATGGGACTTTTCTATGTTGACATCTATCCACGCCCAACCAAGAGAGCCGGTGCTTGGATGACAAGTTTCCGTTCACAAGGATTCCAAGAAGGTGAAGTGAAAAGACCTTTTATCTCAGTTGTTGCTAGCTTTACTCCTCCTTCAGGCGATAAACCTGCCCTTCTCTCTTTAGATGAAGTAACTACTATTTTCCATGAATTTGGTCATGCTCTACACGGACTCCTCTCAGATGTGCATTACAAGTCTTTAGCCAGTCCAAGTGTTTATTGGGATTTTGTCGAGCTTCCATCTCAAATTATGGAAAACTGGGTTCTCGAAATGGAAACCTTAAAGCTCTTTGCTTACCATTATGAAACAGGTGATTTGATTCCTGAAGAGTTGGTTAATAAAGTGAGAAAAGCAGAAACATTTAATAAGGGTATTTTCAATGTCAGACAAGTTTCTCTCGGTTTACTTGATATGGCTTGGCATGCTGCTGATCCTTCTAAGGTGAAAGATGTGGCTAAATTTGAAAGTGAAATTGGTGAAAGAACTCGTCTCTATCCAAAGGTTGAAGAGGTTAACACTTCATGTTCTTTCTCTCATATCTTCGCCGGTGGCTATTCAGCAGGTTATTACTCTTACAAATGGGCTGAAGTTCTTGATGCTGATGCTTTTGCTAAATTTAAGGAAGATGGTATCTTCAATAAAGAAACAGCTAAATCATTTAGAGATAATATCCTTTCAAAAGGTAATTCGGAACATCCAATGGATCTCTTTAAAAAGTTTAGAGGTAGAGAACCGGATCCAAAAGCTATGCTTAAAAGAGATGGTTTAATTAAATAATTAGGTCAAATTATAATAATATAGAGAGACTTCTTAAGCTTAAGAGGTCTCTTTTTTGATGCTAAAAGTAGAGAGGAAAAGAAGACTTTAACACAAAAGCACAAAGAAGAATGAAGAAATGAAAATAAAACTAAAATAACAACCTCTTAAAATACTCTAAGTTCATGCATAGTAGAGATATGGTGAGGTCTTAAATCCTTAACTTATTTTTACGACATGAATTAAAAGATAGCGCAAGGTATGGAGATTTTATGGTATTCAATATCAAACTCATATGCAAATCTCTTAAAGCCCTGAAAGGGTGGTATTTGTTAGCAAGGGGTGTAAGCCCCTTGTAAAGTATGGAGTTAGAAGATAGCCCTGCAGGGGCGACATATATGTATTAAGAACCTACTCCCAGATATATCTTTTATCATATTCAATATCATATTTATGTAAAAAATACAAGAGCTCTTCTTGAAAAGATCGCTGATGATGGTGTTCTTTTTGTTTTGAAATATAATCAACAACCAATTGAATTTCTCTGGGATTAACTGAAAAGGCTCCATAACCATTTTGCCAACTAAAGTTCTCAATGCCGAATTTACCATTTAGCCATTTAGATGAATTGCTTTTAATAAACATTATTAAGTCACTTAGACTTAGTGTCTTGGAAAGAAGACATAAAACATGAACATGGTCATTATTCCCACCAACTGCCAAAGTAGGGCATCCTTTTGTTTGACACAGCTTGGCTATGTAGCTATAAATCTCTTTTTCGTTTTCCTGATTCAAATACGCGCTTCTGTTTTTGGTACTAAAGATAATATGAAGATAATTCTTAACTAATGATTGTCCCATAAGACCTCCATTCAATATTTTAATGATAGTATGTAAATAGATAATAATTTGTCAATAAATAGCTTATATTTTTATAATTTATACCTGTAAACTATGTCGCCCCTGCAGGGCTATCTTCTAACTCCATACTTTACAAGGGGCTTACACCCCTTGCTGACAAACATCACCCTTTCAGGGCTTTAAGATATCTGCACATAAGTGTAGCATTGAATATGATAAATGATACATCTGTGTGTAGGTTCTTAACAGATATATGTCGCCCCTGCAGGGCTATCTTCTAACTTCATGCTTTACAAGGGGCTTACACCCCTTGCTGACAAATATCACCCTTTCAGGGCTTTAAAACTGTCCAGTCCTAAATAGATTGACTGTTTTCCTATTAATCCCTTTTGGAAATTAAGACCACACCCCGCCGAAATTCGGCACCCCTCTCCGGAAACTTTCTTCGAAAGTGAAGAGGGGAATTAAGAGGTTGCGTATCAATCTTAACTCTGTGTTAGGGTCTTTTTTCTCGCTAATTATTACGAATTTCACCAATATATTGAATCATATTTTATCTGTGAAAATCTTTTCAATCTACGTTATCTGTGTTCTATTTCCCAGAATTCCCCACAAATTACTCTGAATTTCGACAAATCTATTGACATGATAAAATAGCTGTATGTAATGACATAAATTAGAATTTTAGGAGTATAGATGTCAAACAAAGTAAGAGTTAGGTTAGCTCCAAGTCCTACAGGTTATCTACATTTAGGTACTTTAAGAGTAGCTTTATATAATTATGCCTTTGCAAAAAAGAATAACGGAAGCTTTATATTAAGAATTGAAGATACAGACCAAAATAGGTTAGTTGATGATGCAGTTGAGAGAATTATATCTACCTTAGAAACTATTGGGGTTGAATTTGATGAAGGACCAATCCAAGGTGGTGCGTATGGACCTTATGTGCAGTCTGAAAGATTAGATATTTACAATAAGTATATTAATGAATTGATAGAGAAAGGTTTTGCTTACCACTGTTTCT
>JBAYZI010000012.1:0-32496 GCA_041672585.1 Cloacimonadales bacterium (SeqCode)
GTTGCTCTTCACTGTGATTGGTAAATTGTCATATCCGTTAGCGCAATTACTATAATCTCCGGCAGGTAGATGTACTGTTCTGGGATTATCAGGATTATTTTTAATTAGCTGAAAAGCTTTAGAAGTGGAACGCAGTGGCTGATCAGCTGTTAACCCGCTATTATTATCATCACCCCCCATTGCTACAAATAAATCTGCATCAATTTGTTCATGTACTCCCTCTTGAATATCAAAAACATAATAGGGATTATAATTAATTTCTAAATAGCCGCCATTCATGTCAAAATAACTCGCATAATAAAACTCCGGTTCAGATGTCGTAAATTTGTTTAAATATACTTCACAGTTTCCGCCACTATGATGGAACCAATCAATGTCTGTTCCTAAACTTGCATAATTGTCATAAATTGAACTTCTGTTTTCTTGGTCAAAAATAATGTTTGGTTGATCATCATAACTACTGGCGATCCCCAAACCTCCACCGCGGTCATATGCTATATTATTACGAATAGTGGTCCCTTGGAGCATTATCCCGGTTGTTGGTAAAAATGCTACTCCGCCTCCTCTATCTGCAGAATTATATTTAATAATTGAATTAGCTAAAGTCAAATTCCCATTATATACTAACACCCCTCCACCAACTGCATAAACTTCTCCCTGAAAACCTGTCCCTCTGGTTATGGTAAATCCTCTGACAAAGAAATTAGTATTATTACCTTTGCAGAGAATTACGCTATTTTGATTGAGAGAACCATTAATGGTTGTAGCAGAGACATAAGTTGTGTCGTTGGTAATTGCTTCTAAAGATATCAAACTGATGTTAGTGGTATAACTAAGATCTATGTTTTCAAAATAGGTACCCGGATAAACTAAAACTGTGTCGTTGGCTGTTGCACTATTTATAGCTTCTTGAATTACTGTATAAGGCTTTGTGCCGTCTAAACTGACTTCTATCATTGCATTCAAACTAAATGCATAAGCTAAGATTGAGAGTAATATTATTATCTTGTTCATTTTTTCTCCTTTAATATCATAATAATTGTATAGCGTAGAGGTAAAGGGCGAAAGTTAATTCGCCCTTATGATACTATTTCATCATGATAATTTTTTTAGTAACACTCTTGTTATTACTGGTAATTTTGTAGAAATAGATTCCACTTGCTGTTTGCTTATTATTATTATCTGTTCCATTCCAGATTACCTTATTTATACCTTGAGGGATATCTTTATTCATGAGGTTTTTAACAAGTTGACCTCTTAAGTTATAAATATTAAGATTAACAAGTCCAGCTTTGGGATTATTAAATTCTATAGTTGTTTCAGGATTAAAAGGATTTGGGTAGTTATGGGTAACAATACTTGTAGTTTCTAATAAAACATCATTATTTTTCCCAATCCCAATATGATAGTAGTTTCGATTAGATGCATTAAGAGATTTAATATTATCCCATACACCTAAATTTTGCGAATATTGAATCAATTGGTTTTCTTTCCTTTGATTTTTTGATGCATCAAATGTAACAATTGATAATTCAGCATTTTCAGGAACATCGTTCAGGAAGGCTTTAATCATTACTCTTGATTTACCATCTGTTTGCACTCCACCTTTGCAGATATCTCCAACATACACTGCCACTTCTTTAATTGAACTGTTATCACCTAATTCAACAAAAATAGGAGTGTAATCATCTTCTTCCACAAAAGAGACTCTTTGTGCATTTCTGTAAACAATGGGTATTTTTTCACCCAGAGGTAAGACATTCCAATTAAAAGTTGCAGGGGCATGAGTATTGGTTCTTAAGCTGATAGAGACAAAATCTCCTGTCTTTAAAACACATTCATAACTATTATCATAAGACTCACCTAACCATTCGGTTCCTGTCCAAACAAAGTTCCAATCTTTATGTTTTATCACCTCAATATTATCTAAAATATCAGCAAAAGCAATATACCAGGCGACAGCTTCAGTGCGATGATAGCCTAACCAAATCTGATTAGAGGTTTCCGGAAGAGGTATATCCATATCAGGATCTTGTAATAGCCCACCGAACCAATGATCAATGTCAGTCTGAGTCGTGATCTTGTATCCTAAATAAGGCTGCACAAGAGTTGATTGCGTTTCATCATTACCCCAAACAAAGTTAAATCCAATATAATTACCTGCACCATCCCAATCCTGATAATTAACTGTTGCATAATTACCTAAATAATCAGCTAAATCTTTAAACATAACAATCATGTTATTGTTAGGTAGAGTCTGATTTATTCCATCATAAAAGATAGTACTTTCATTATCAGGATCTAAGGCTGGAAATCCTGTCCAGTTTTGGGTAGTAGTTCCTCCTTCAAAATGATGATATTGCTTTCTATCCTGATCAAACGGTATAGCACCTATATCGATTGTAGCATCTTGGTAGGTTATGAGGTTTATGTCATAGCCTTGTGATGTGAGATCGTCAAATTCATACGAATAGCCGTTTCCGATGGCTTTGCAAGGCCAAGCTAAGGAGAAATCATTATCCTCGATGCCTACAAAACTAGGAAAACCATTAATATTAAGGTTTGTTTCCTGATAATTTAGGTCAGGATCAAACAGATTAGCAATTTTATTAAATGCTCCTGTTCCATTTATATTGCTTTCATCGAATCCCCAGATAATATTGTTGAATAAATTTTCAATGTAAAGAGATAATGTTACGTATCCGGATGTTGGATTTCTATATATTGTGTTGTTTTTTAAAGTATGTGGAGTAAAAACAAATTCAGCATGGTCGTATGTAATTATCTCATCGAATGTGATGACATTATTAGATGAGCAAGTACCATCTGTAAAAGTTATATTGCTTTCTACAGTGTTTAAGACATAGTTATCATTAAATGTTATACCGGTTAGAGGTACAATGCAAAATGCATTATTCGCATTATTAATATAATTATTCATAACATTTACTTCCCTACCGACATCTCTATGAACAGTTAAATTGAAACTTACCCTTCTATCATGAAATTCTCCAATACTTGAAGTATCATAAGAGTTACCTTCCATTGTGATATTACCTGCCTGCTGGGTATCTATACTTTTCTTATTGTTTATAAATTTGTTATTATTAGCAATAAAAGTATAAGAATACACAGGGTGTTCAGGATCACTTAAAATACCAATAATTCGTGCATACTTCAAAAATCTATTCCAACTTAAAACTTGTTCAAATTTACAGTTTTGAACTGTTAATATTCTCGTAGCTTTCCCTGCATCTTGGTATAGATAGATGTCGTGTAAAAAGGATTCTTTTCTTTCCATAGGAATAAATCTACAATCATCGATGATAACATTGGGAGCAGATGTGTAAATACCACAATTGGTATAACCATTTGGATTTTCTTCAACTACATCACTTGGATTATTATTTTTGAAGTCAAAACCATGTATTGTAACCTTATCATAAAGAACCATACCGTATCTTAGGATTTTCAAAATTGTAGTACCTGTTCCTGCCGGTTTTAATAATACTCTTTCATAATCACATGAAAGTAGATTCAGATCTGGTCTATTTCCTTCAAAACCAATTGAGATATTTTCTTCATAAAAACTTACTATAGGCTTTGGATGAACAATTATGTTTACTATATCGTTTCCATTTATGAAATCACTTAAAATATTAATCGCAGACTGAATTGTTTCAAAATCTAGGTCAGGATTATCGGGATGAGGATCGTTAACGGTAAATGTAAAAACATCAGCAAACAAAATAGTACTTATTAACATAAGTCCAAACAGAAATATTATTTTTTTCATTATATTTTCCTTTATTTTTGTGTTTAAAGTTTATCAATTATCTTAATATGTTAGTGTACACATTAAGAACTTTAAGAATTTAATCCTGTGGTGCTTGGTAAACAAATTTTTGTAGGTTAAACGAAATCGTTTAACCTTTGCCGTGCTGAATTTAAACCTTTTAAGAAATAAGTATAGCTTAATAAATAGTAGAGTAGAGTAGAGTAGAGTAGAGTAGAGTAGAGTAGAGTAGAGTAGAGTAGAGTAGAGTAGAGTAGAGTAGAGTAGAGTAGAGTAGAGTAGAGTAGAGTAGAGTAGAGTAGAGGTTTAAGCTTGATTGATAAAAGTAAAAGAAAGTGAGCAAATTATCCCTATGGGAAACATAAATCGAATTATATAATAACATGTTTTCTGCAAAGTTATTCATATTGCTTCTCTCTAAAGATATTTATTACAAGATATACTAAATGGAAACAAGTTGTCAAGAACAATGATTTTAATATTAGGCATATCTTCATTTTCTTCAAGGGAACTGACTCAGAAATTGTAGTTTATTAACATATCTTTCTTTAAATATGGTCTTTTGTTTAATCGGGTATTACTAAATATATGCAAAAAGGGCGAATGTTAATCCGCCCTTTTAATTATACGTTAATCCTATTTCAGAATAGTAATTTTCTTCATTTCAGCACGTGTCCCTTGTTTCATTTGCACAAGATAAACTCCCATAGCTACAGGTTTACCTGCATTATTAGAGGTATCCCATTTCAAATTCTGATTACCTTTCTGCATAAAGTTATTAGCTATGCTTTTCACTAACTGTCCTCTAATATTATAAATATCTACTTTCACTTCACCATCTTTTGGATTAAAGAAAGATATCTCTACTCCGTTTGATTTAGCAGCTGAGACTCCATAAGGGTTAGGATAGACGGCAAACATGGAAGGAACATTATCTACATCGTTGGAAACCTCAATAACTCCAAGTTCTCCATTCCAACTCATATTCTGAGCATAGATGGAATTCTTATCAAATTCACAAACAAAATTATATTCTGATTCATAAGCAGTAACAATATCATTATTGCTATTCATTACCACTTGAGCGTGATCTACTGTGCTATGTGTAGTTTTTATGGCTACAGGAGAATCCCAAAGACTAGTAGCATCACTATTGGATTTCATAGCAAGGATATGAAAATAATTGGTTCCAGATGGGGAATTTCTATAAACGACCATTACTTCACCATCAACAACAAATAGTCCTATACAGCTTCTAATCAACGGATATATAGACACAAGAGCAGCTCCATTTTCTACCCACTGAATCTCATGATTAGTGATTTTCTGACCATTAATAAAATGATAAAAATTACCAGCATCGCGAACAGTCCACGCAGCATAAACTTCATCGTTAATGTCATCATAAGTAACATGGATATCTGAGCTTAGAAAATTGCTTGAGCTATACAAAGATAATCCATTCTCATATTGAACAGCTCCTGAGGCAGAGACATATTGAATATAGGCTCTCGGGCGCTCATTTCCTACTCTATCATCGAGCCAACCGATATAAATGCCATAGTAATTATCTGTTGTAATAGATAAAATCTTGTCGTTATAGGAGATACCACCTGCGTTGGTGATTACTGAAGGCTCTTCCCAGATTGCTGTGCCATATTGATCGTATTTCTGAGCATAGATATGACGATTTAAAGTCCACTCTCCACCATTATCAATACAGTACTTCAAGATGAAATTTCCGTTTTCTACAGGAACAATTTGAGGAGCAGAGAAACTGTTTGCACCGGACGGATCAGATAACACTACAGGACTACTACCGAAAGCAGTTGTACCAGAGTGATGAAGACCCTGCATTGCAACGTTAGAATCGTTAGTCCAAGCAACAATGACACCACCATCAGGAAGCTCTGCCAATTTAGGTTCAACATCATCTCCGGATAAAGAAAGTCTTATTCCATCATAGCCCCAAAGGTGATTTCCGGTACTAGAAAGCTTATAAACATAGATATCACTCTCACCACTGCGGTTATCAGAAAAAGCACAAATAACATTATTCGCTGAATCTGAGACCATATCCCATTCAGCCGGTGAATCGATTGTTTCAGACATATTAACTGACATACCATTCTGTTCTGATAACTTATTTCCTTCAGCATCCAAATGCATTACATATAAGTTATACATACCGCTAACATTGTTTTGCGTAAAATATCCAACATAATATGTCCCATCACTGTTTAAGGAAATTTTCGACCAATGTGAATTATAATCAGGCAAAGAAACCATGAGTTGCTCATCCGGGACAGCACTCCATTCTCCAAAGGCATAACTAAAGACACTTAATAGTAAAAATAAGAATACTATTTTTTTCATTTTACATTCTCCTACATTTTATTTATAAATATTTTTCTAGTTTTTGATTTTACATTCAATTTATACAGCAATAATATTAGCCATAAAAGTCCTCAAAGCTGATTTTTGCGGATTAAAGCTTTATGTTTAATGACTATTTTTTCAAAGCTAAAGCTATGATTTTTAAGGCAAATAACATCATCTTATATGTCAGATAATGTGGATGACAAGCCTCTAAGAGTGTAATAAATTTTAAGATAAGAGTGTTGTCAAATCTTTTTTTATACTCTATTTGTAGTTATGCACATTCATTATGCCACCCTTGCAGGGCTATTGATGTTTTTGCAACTTACAAGGGGCTTACACCCCTTGCTGACAAATGTCGCTCTTTCGGAGCTTTACGACCATGCCCCTTCATTTCAATGCCATTAAATTGAGTATATTGTCATCCAGCTTGGATTTAAGAAGTAGCGAAACCGATTCAACAATTAAACAAATCCACGATTCAACATGCATTTGAAGACCTCACCCCGCCGAAATTCGGCATCCACCTTCGCTGAAGCTTCGTAGGATAGACTCCCTCCCCAGAAACCTTTGAATACAAAGGGGGTAGGGGATTTAAGAACCACCCCGCCGGAAATACCGGCACCCCTCCTTAGAGGGGAATTAAGAGAAGACCACACCACATCAGCAAAGCTGACATCCACCTTCGCTAAAGCTATGGTAGATAGACTCCCTCTCCAAGAACTTTGCTCGCAAAGCGAAGAGGGGACTTTAAGAGTTTCCGTATTAGCCTTAATCATTCCTAATCTGTCTTCTTTTTCTTCTTCTTCGTGTAATTCGTGTAATCCGTGGATAAAACTCTTTATTGCTCCAGCTAATTAGCCAGTCTTCCTCTTGCAATCCGATTCAATTTCGAAAAAGAATTGAGTTGCTTAAGAGGGTCCTAAGGGCATTAAAGTAAGAGTGGGTCAAATCCCAACAAGGCAATATCTCTAGTGAATTGATATTTAATAAACAACTAAATCTAAACTGTCATCGGTAGTGGTTAACTTTGCTAATCAATTTTATATTTAATTTGACAAATTGCCTCTATCTGTTATGTTGGTTAGATAAATAAAATTAAGTGGGTTTAAATATGTTTGAAAAATTATTAAAGAAGATTTTCGGCGATAAGCATGAGAAAACTCTTAAGCCAATATACCCGATTATAAATGAGATAAATGAGAAGTACGCTACTTTAGCGAGCTTATCAGATGATGAGTTGCGGGCTAGAATTACTGAAATAAAGAGTAATTTTAAGTCTCTCTTAGATCCCGAGTTTGAAGGGATTGATCAACTTCACAAAGAATATATCACCGAAATAAATGATGTTAAAAAAGATAAATTAAGTAATGATTTAGATGTTCTGAAAGCAAGCGTTAAGCAAAAGGTGCAAGATTTATTAAATGATAACTTAGTCGAAGTTTTTGCGATTGTAAAAGATACTTGCCGAAGATTAATGGGTCATAAATATCTGGTGAGAGGCAATGAAACAACCTGGAATATGGTTCCTTATGATGTCCAAATGATTGGTGGAATAGTACTTCATCAAGGGATGATTGCTGAAATGGCAACCGGTGAAGGTAAGACTCTTGTAGCAACTTTGCCACTCTTTTTAAATGCCTTGATTGGTAAAGGTGCTCACTTAGTAACAGTTAACGAATATCTGGCACAGCGTGACGCCGAGTGGATGAGTCCTATTTTTGAATTCCACGGAATGAAGGTAGGCTGTATTGTCAATGGTATGTCGTTTGAAGATAAGCAGAAGATTTATCGTTATGATGTAACTTATGGGATGAACAGTGAGTTCGGTTTTGACTACCTAAGAGACAATATGGCAGTGCATTCTGAACAACTGGTGCAGCGTGATTTCTACTATGCGATCGTCGATGAGGTTGATAGTATTCTGGTTGATGAAGCGAGAACTCCTCTGATTATTTCCGGACAGGTTGATGATGATAAGAACTTCTATCAAGAATTAAGACCTTATATTGAGAGATTATCTACTTTACAGAACAACTTACTTCGTGAATTAAATACCAAAGTAAAGAAATTGATTGATGATCCTGCCTCTGATTCCAATGAAATAGGCAGATTACTTTTACTAATGAAGTTTGCTTCTCCTAAGAATAAAGCCTTTGCTAAATATATGAAAGAGGGCGACTTAAAGAAGCTTACCAATGATGTTGAAGGTGTTTATCTAAGAGATAAAAAGATTCATGAGCTTAATGCAGAGCTCTATTTTAGCATAGATGAAAGAGCTAATACTGTAGAGTTGAGTGAGTTAGGTCAAGAGGTTATGAACGATTACGAACCTGATCTCTTTATCTCTTCAACTTTAGATGAGCTGTTAGATGCAGTAGATAACGATGATCTTATCTCTGATGAAAATAAGCTTAAGCAGAAAGATAAAGTAACCCGTGATTTCATGGATAAGAGTGAGAAGCAACACAATATTAAGCAATTACTTAAAGCCTACTCTCTGTTTGAAAAGGAACAAGAGTATGTGGTGCTGGATAATCAAGTGCAGATTGTTGATGAATTTACCGGACGTTTAATGCCGGGCAGAAGATTTAGTGATGGCTTACACCAAGCTTTGGAAGCTAAAGAGCGTGTGAAGATTCAAAAAGCTTCCCAAACTTTGGCTACTATTACTCTCCAAAATTACTTTAGAATGTTTGATAAACTTGCCGGAATGACCGGTACTGCTGTTACTGAAGAGAATGAATTTTTAGAAATATATAAACTTAAAGTAGTCGAAATCCCTACAAATGTACCGATTACAAGAGTTGATCATGATGATTTTATCTACCTAACCAAGAATGAAAAGTATAAAGCGATAATCAGAGAAATCATCTATTGGTACGAGAAAAAGAAACCTGTACTTGTAGGTACAACCAGCGTTGAAGTTTCTGAAATCCTGAGCAGATTGCTCCGACTTAATAAAATTCCTCATAATATCTTGAATGCTAAAAACCATGAAAGGGAAGCTGATATTATTGCAAATGCCGGACAACCCGGAGCTGTAACTATTGCTACTAACATGGCAGGTAGAGGAACAGATATTAAACTGTTTGAAGGTGTTGTTACGCAGGCACATGATAGCTATTTAAATGCCGGAACAAACGTGTCTCAAGAGCTTCCCATGGGTGGTCCAATTGATGGTCTGCATGTGATTGGTTCTGAACGACATGAAAGTAGAAGAATAGACAGGCAGCTACGCGGTCGTGCAGGTCGTCAAGGTGATCCGGGAACCTCGCGTTTTTATCTTTCACTGGAAGATGACTTAATGCGTCTCTTCGGTTCTGATAGAATAGCTCCAATGATGATGAAGTTGGGTGCCAAAGAAGATGATCCAATCGTGCATCCTTGGATGACTAATGCTGTTTCCAAAGCTCAAACCCGTGTGGAAGAGCATAACTTTGAAATTAGAAAAAGATTAATAAAATATGATGAAGTCATGACTGCTCAAAGAGAGATTATTTATCAATATAGAAATAATGTGCTCAAAGGTTATGATTTAAAGAATGAAATTCTTAATATGATCACAGACACACTCAGCAATGTTATTGATAGAATTGTGGAGAGCAAGAAATTTGTAGAAGAGTTTGAAGTTGAGAATGTCTGCAAATGGGTGAAAGTAAATCTTGGCGTACCAACTGATTACAAAAAGGTAATGAATCCGGATTTAGATGTAGAGCAATTAAGAACCATTATGGAAGAGAGGCTTTTCCGTGCTTATAGTCAAAAAGAGGAGATTGTAGGGCTGGAAAATCAAAGAGAATTAGAACGCCGTTCTTTATTAGAAGTAGTAGATACCAATTGGAGAGAGCATTTAAGAGAAATGGATCTGCTTCAGGAAGGTATTAGCTTGAGAGCGTACGGTAATAAAGATCCGTTGATAGAGTACAAAAAAGAGAGCTTCATAGTATTTGAAGAGATGATTTATAGAATTCAAGAAGAGGTAACTCAAAAAGTATTCACCCGTGTTTTAGTTAACCAAGCTAATATAGCGGATGTCTTAGACAGAATAAAAACCATGCACAATGAGGTAAATGTCTTCAGTAACAGTGCAGGTCCGGCGATTGAACAACAAAACAAACCACAAATGCCTCAGATGAACACTCCACAGCGCGAAAGTAAGGCTCAGCCAATTGTTAATGCCGAAAAAATAGGCAGAAACGATCCGTGTCCTTGTGGAAGTGGCTTAAAATATAAGAAGTGTTGTGGTAAAACCGGTAGGGAAGATGATTAATGAAAAAAGAGATAGAGAATATAAAGAAGAAGTTAGCTGATAAATATCCTAATCAACCACTCGAGGAGTTATCCGAGCAAGAAATGGAGAAATTAGTCGAGTTGTTGGAAGATAGAGAGGCAAAAAAGAAGCCCTACTATCGCAGTTTGGATATGGTAGAAGCTCAGGCTATTTCAGTCGAAGCTTATGGCTATATGATTAGCATGTATAATATTGGTTCATTAAGTGAGTTTTCCTATGAAAAGGTAATTCAGATCTGTATGCACCTCTATTTTATAACTCAAGAGCAAGTAAGTAAAAGTAAATTAGATAAAATAATAACGATGATAAATTTTGCAGATTTAAACCAAAATAATTTAAAAGAGTTTATTGATACCCTAATTAATGATAATAGGTATCAAATGAGCACTCAGAAAATAAAACAGTAGGGGAATTATGTCGAAAAACCTGATAATTGTTGAGTCTCCGGCTAAAGTCAAGACTATTAGTAAGTTCTTAGATAACAAATATAATGTTATGGCTTCGATGGGGCACATTCGCGATTTACCAAAGAAAACATTAGGAATTGATGTTGATAATCAATATGAAGCTAAATATGTAAGTGATCGTACTAAAACCAAAATTATAAAAGAGCTAAGAGATAATGCCAAACTAGCTCCTGAAATATATCTCGCAAGTGATCATGACCGCGAAGGTGAAGCTATCGCCTGGCATCTCACTGAATTGCTAAAGAAAGAAATTAAGGGAAAACCAATTCACAGAATTACCTTTAACGAAATCACCAAGAAAACAATTCAAGAATCGATGTTACATCCTGGTTCTATTGATATGAATAAAGTTAATGCTCAACAAACAAGAAGATTGTTAGATCGCATTGTTGGTTATAAGGTTAGCCCTATCCTATGGAAGGTAATAGCTAAGGATTTAAGTGCCGGAAGAGTTCAATCTGTTGCTCTTAGACTCGTTTGTGAAAAAGAGGAAGAAATTCAAGCTTTTGTTCCTGAAGAGTACTGGAGAATATATGCATCTTTCTGGAAAGATACCTTGCAGGAGTTTAAAGGTGAGCTTAATAAACTAAAGGGTAAGAAAGCTAAGATTGGTAACAAAGAGGAAGCTGATAAAGTTCTCGCCAATCTTGCTACTAGTCAATCTGTACTTAAAGAAATTAAGAAAAGTAAAAAGAAAACTCAACCTCCTACTCCTTATATTACTTCTACACTGCAACAAGATGCGTCGCGTCTCTCCGGATTTAGTCCTAAGCGCACCATGAAAATAGCACAAGAGCTGTACGAAGGTGTCTCTATTTCGGGTGAGCAATCAGGTCTGATTACTTATATGAGAACTGACTCTTTGCGTATCTCTACTGAAGCTAATGACTCTTGTAGAATCCTGATTAAAGAACGCTTTGGAGCGGAAAAAGTAAATCCGACAGTAAGATATTATAAAAACAAAAACAAAGCTCAAGATGCTCATGAGGCAATTCGTCCAACAGATGTTAGCAAGACTCCTGAAAGTGTGCAAGCTTATCTAACACCGGAACAATTTAGAATTTATAGTTTAATTTGGGGCAGATTTGTAGCTACACAGATGATTCCTATGGAAATAGAGAATGTGCAAGTGTTTGTGGAAGTAGGAGATGCTGAGTTTGTTACTAAAGGCTCAACTATTCTTGATAAGGGATTCTCTCTAGCTTATCCCTATGTCTCGACTTCACTTGGTGAATTAATCGACCCTGCTTATAAAGCTGAAGATGAATTGATGCACAAAGATGTTCTTTCTGAACAGAAGTTTACATTGCCACCTGCTCGTTATACAGAAGCTTCTTTGATTAAAGAGCTTGAAGCTAAAGAAATTGGAAGACCTTCAACTTATGCTTCGATAGTTTCCACTATCACTGAAAGAAATTATGTTTCTCTTATTGAGAGGAATTTACATCCCACTGAGTTGGGAATTAAAGTAAATAACTTCCTGACAGCTAATTTCGATTCAACTTTTAATGTGCTTTTCACTGCTGATATGGAAAAGAAATTAGATAGTATTGAAGAGGGTAATATTGAATCTGTAACAGTTTTAGATGAGTATTATAAAGAGTTAATCAAAATGATTGATCAAGTAGATTTGACTAAAGAGAAAGAGAACTATTTAGAACATACTGAAATAAAGTGTGAGAAGTGTGGTAAGGGACATTATATTGTCAGAAATGGCAAACAAGGTGAGTTCTTAGGCTGTTCAGATTATCCTGAATGTAAGGATATCAAGAACTTTAAACGCCTGGAAGATGGCAAAATAGTTATCGTGAAAGAAGAGTTACTGGAAGAGAAATGCCCTGAATGTGGTGAAGGTTTAGTTGTGAAAAGTGGTCGTTTTGGTAAGTTTATCGCTTGCTCCAACTACCCTAAATGTAAATTCACCAAAGCTATAGATCTGGGAATTAAATGTCCTGATTGTGAAACCGGGATGATGACAGCTAAAAAGACCAAGACAGGTAAAACATTCTTCAGTTGCACCAAGTACCCTGATTGTAAGTTCTCCACTTGGAACAAACCTGTAGCTACGAGATGCCCGGAATGTGATAACTACTATATGGAAGAGAAATATTCTAAAGATAAAGGCAAACATCTTAAATGTCCTAAGTGTGGTCAGGAAGTGTTCTAATGCTGATAGGAAATAATATTGCGAGTAGTCTAAATATTATTTTATCGCACAAGATAAGATCATTCTTAACTTTGTTAGGCTTGATTATTGGCGTTTTGGCAGTTGTTTCCATCTTCTCCGCTGTTGACGGTGTCAAGGCTACCATCAATAATAGTATTGGTGGTATGGGCTGGGATAACTCTTTTGAGATTACCACAAAATCTGATCAAGAAAACCAGAGACACTATAGGTGGGGAAGACAACAAACAGGGAAAAGAGAAGCCAAGCCGATTAATCTGAATGATTATTATTTGCTTAAGAAGAACTTAGATGCTAAGTATATTTACGCCTCTGTAGAAGGTTCTGCTTATGATAGAAATAGTAAATATTCGCAATGGACAAGAATTAAAGGAACTAACAGAGAGTACTTTGACTTTAAAAAGTATGAACTGGTTATTGGTAGGAATATCAATAACTTAGATGAGCAACAAGCTGCTAATGTCTGTCTTGTCGGGACTAAATTCTGGGAACAATACATGAAGTCTGATAAGAACATAATTGGTCAAAAACTTACTTTAGGTGATTATCGTTATACTATAATTGGGGTAATCGGTGAAAAAACTGCAAGTAGCAGGCAATTTGACTTTAATTATTGGGAAAGACACTGGGATTTAACCTCTATCTTTGTACCGCTGGAAACCGGCGTAAAATTCTATTCAATAGATCAACAGGTTCAATCTATCTATGTGCAGTCGGAGAATACTGATAAATATATCTATAATAAGAACCGAGCGCGTCAACTTTTGTTGATGAATCATAACATGACAGAATCTTTCACTTTTGTTGAAGAACCTGAAGAGATTCTGAAGTTCACCCAACAATTAGATGAGATGCTGGTTAAGTGGAATACGATTCTCATGGCAATTGCTTCAGTATCGCTCTTTGTGGGTGGTATCGGACTTTTTAGTACCTTGCTAATCTCGATTAGTGAAAGAATGAATGAGATTGGGATTAGGAAAAGTGTGGGAGCTTCGAACTTTGATATCTTTGCTCTCTTACTCTCTGAAGCCATAATTCTCACTTTGATAGGTGCTTCTATCGGCATAGGTATTGCCAAAATCGTTGTGGTGTTAATCTCCACAGCTGTTAAACTCCCCTTAACCATTCCTATTCAAGGTGTGCTTATCGGAGTTGCGTTTGCTCTTTTGATAGGCATATTATCAGGACTTTATCCTGCTTACAAAGCTTCTAAGGTTAATCCTATTGAAGCTGTATATTATTTTGACTAAGAGGTTGGCATGGCTACTAAGAAAAAGAAAACTCCTGTAAAGAAAATAAATAAACCTATATCACCCAAACTTAAAAAGAGTAAAAAGAAGAGTAAGAAGAAAAGTTCTCTAAAGAATATTGGCTTCTCTACCTTGATTATAATAATAATAGTTATTCTTCTTTTCTTCTACCTTAATGGAAATAAAAAAGGCGATATAATTGAACAGATAGATCAACAAACTTCTGAACAAGTTGAGCATAAACCTTTAGACCAGGTTGTTGCTGAATCAACTCAGAAATTAGATGGTTACTCTTTACAATACTACTATCCTACTGCTAATCTTAAAGATGGCGGGATTGTAGAAAACCTTGCTTATAGTTTGGATTATAACGAAGATCACGAACAAGCAGATTGGGTAATTTATGAGCTGACCAAAGAAGAGGTTCTCACCAAAGAAGTACCGCGCAAGGATAATTTTATTCCTGATCCAAGTGCCTCTATAACTTCTGCCCACCCTTCTGATTATTACAAAAGTGGCTACGATCGGGGTCATCTCTGTCCGGCTGCTGATAACAGATGGTCTGCCCAAGCTATGGAAGAGAGCTTCTATATGAGCAATATGTCGCCTCAACATCCTGATTTAAATAGGAAGATATGGGCTGAGCTGGAGAAGAAGGTACGCGATTGGGCTGTGGAGAATGAAAAGGTGTATGTAGTTACAGGACCAATCTTGGCTGATGGATTCAAACATAAAATAGGTAAGAATGAAGTTTCGGTACCTAATTATTATTATAAAGTAGTAGCTGATTTAACCGGTGATGAGATAAAAGGTGTAGGTTTTATCTTTAGCAATGGTGAGAACAATGGAGAATTAAAGAATTTTGCTTTTAGTATTAAAACAGTTGAAGAGAGAACTAAGATTGATTTCTTCCATAAACTGGACAAGAAAATACAAGCGCAAATTGAAAATGATTTTGACGTAAAGGAGTGGTTTAAATGATTAAAAAAGCTGTAATTTTAGTAAGTGGTGGGATGGATAGTCTCGTAACCGCTGCCATTGCTAAAGAAGAGAATGATGAAATCTACTTTCTCCATGCTAATTATGGACAGAAAACGCAATTAAAAGAGAAAGAATGCTTTGATAACTTAGTGCAATTCTTTCATCCCCAAGATATCTTAATAGTAGATCTTTCATATTTAAAAGATATAGGTGGCACAAGTTTAATCAATGATTCTGAAGAGATTTTTGATCATGATTCATCTAAATTAAATGAAGTCCCTAATACCTATGTACCCTTTAGAAATGGTAATCTGGTTGTCATCGCCACATCTTGGGCTGAGGTATTAGGAGCCCAGAGCATCTATATCGGAGCTGTTGAAGAAGATGGTTCAGGCTACCCTGATTGCCGTGAATCCTTCTATAAGGCACTCAATAAAGCCATAGATTTAGGTACCAAAGATACAACTAAGATAGAAATTAAAACCCCGGTGATTCATAAAACTAAAAGTGAAATTATTAAGATAGGTCAGAAACTTAATGCTCCCTTCCAATATTCTTGGAGTTGCTACCGTGATAATGAGAAAGCTTGCGGTACTTGTGACTCTTGTTACTTACGCTTAAAAGCTTTTGCTGAAGCCGGCTTAGTAGATCCTATCCCTTACAGATAACTAATATGCTACTTACAAGTTTAGATTTTACAACTTCCGTGTGGAGTGGTGGGACAACTACTCAACTCTATATTTATCCTCCTGAGAGCTCCTATGCTGAAAGAGACTTCCATATTAGAATCAGCTCGGCAACTGTTGAAGTTGCAGTTTCTACATTTACTAAGCTACCCAATTTTCAGAGAGTCTTAATGATTCTTTTCGGAGAGTTAGAAATTACCCATCAAAATAGATATAGCAAATTATTAAAGCAATATGAGTGTGATTACTTCTCCGGTGCTTGGGATACTACGGCAATAGGGAAAGTTATTGATTTTAACTTGATGACTGCTCCCGGCTTGAAGGGTGAGCTTACTCATATCAACTTAGCTAATAATGAAAGCTATAGTTGTCCAAAAAAGAGTAATGACCTTTTGAAAGCAATTTATTTACATCAAGGTGAGCTGAAAACATCTCAACATATTATTAAGGCAAATGAGTTGTTTGTCATAGAAAATTTGGATGAAGAGTGCAGCTTTGAAGCAATCGAAAACTCACACATAATTGAAATAAGTGTAACACAATAAAAAAGAGAGACTCGCGTCTCTCTTTCAATTTTATAACTAACTATTAAAATTCAAATTCTTCAGGAGATATCTCTTTATTGAATTGAATTGTTTTAAATACTGTCTTGTTAAGCGGTGTCCCATCAGTAAGCACACTATTAATAGTTGCCGGGCACATTACCGAATCAAATTCACGGTAATCTTTAAATTCACTCTTTACTTTCATAGCACCTTGTGGAGTATCTAAGTTCTCAATTGAGAAGTCTGGGAGATTAGTCTTAACATTCATCCATAGCTTCATAGTTGAACCTTTATGTTCAAGCTTCAAAACCTTATAAGCAATCTCACCAACTACATCATCTTGAAGATAACCCACTTGAACACTTGCCGGGTCATATAGCCAACCAAAATAAGAGAACATGGTCTGATTAATAATAGCTGAAATGTGCTCTCCGGGTAAATCCATGCTATTGCCTGGCATTGCTTGAATACCTTTAGAACCATTAATCTTCACAGAGATATTTCCCATAGGAGATTCTATACTATCTGAAATCTTATCAGGGAAGATAATATTAGTTGTTTTATTCATATCCAAATCACCCATTGGAGTGGCAGAAGTTATGATGCTCGTGGTTGATAAAGAAGTAATAAGCTTCTTGCTCTTAACTGTGTTTAAGAATTTGGAGAAGATCTCTTTGCCTTTAACAGGATCAACAATATCACCTTCCGGAGTTTCGTTAATAGCTAGTTCTATTATCTTAGCAGTACCCAAGGAAGCAATGTTATCTGCAAATTCGTTCTTATTTCCCACAAATAGGTAGATAAGCTCATCGGGTTTGAGATACTTTTGCGCAACCCGATAGACATCATTAATGGTAACTTTAGCAATCTTGTCTTTTAAAATATTAGGGAAGTTTCTGTCATAACCGTAATAATCATAGTTTCTGATTGAATAGAGGGACGATTCCGGTGATTCATAGCGGAAGACTAAAGAATTGAAATATGTATCTTTAGCAAAGGCTAATTCTTCTTTGGTAACCTTTTCTTGGGTAATAAGGGTTAATTCATCAACAAGAGCTTTCGCCGCTGTGTAGGTGTGTTGAGTAGCTGTAGGAGCCATTAAATATAAGGCACCGGCAGAATCATAAGATACTGATAAAAAGGCACCGGGTGAGTAGGATAAACCCTTTTCAGCTCTAACTGACTTATAAACACGACTATTAAATCCGCCACCAAGAATCTCATTAAGCAATACCATAGCAGGGTAATCATCATCTTTGAGTAGAAGTTCAGATTTGTGTCCAATTAAAACCCAGGTTTGGGAAGCATCTTGCTTATCTACAATATAGACCTTGGCACCATTCTCAGGAACTGGCTTAACACGTGCAATTTTCTTATATTCTAAAGGAGATCCCCAAGTTGCAAACTTATTCTCTAACAGATTCTTCATGTGTTCAAGATCAAACTTACCATGAATAGTTAGAGTGATATTTTTAGGATAATAGTTTTCTGCATAAAAGTTTCGCACATCATCTAAAGTAATGGCATTTAGGGTATAAATTTCTTCTTGTTTAAGTTGTGGATAATTCTCACCAAAAATAATCTTTTGAAACTCTCTAAAAGCAATAGAAGAAGCTTCATCATTTCTGCGATAAATCTGAGAAATCTTTCTGGTCTTAGTTGTTTCAAACTCTGATTCATCAAAAGTTGGATTTCGTAAAACATCAGTAAAGATATCAAAAGCTAACTCTTCATCTTCTGTAAGGTAATCCATAGAAAGGGAAGAGTGTCTGGAAGTTGCATAGCTGTTTAGCCCGATTGCATTATCTGTTAGAATTTCTCTAAGCTCTTCTGCACCATATTTGGCAGTACTCGAGGAGAGACAATTACTTGCTAAACTGGCAAGTCCTACTTTATCAAGAGGGTCTGTGATAGTTCCGCAATGAGCTTGGGCTTGAATTTGCACTAAAGGAAGCTTGTTATCTACCAAGAAGTAAACCTTCATGCCATTACTTAAAGTGTGAGTTACCACATCAGGTATTTTGACTTCGTTGAGAGGAGGATATTTAATTTTATCTATAGTTCTGAGTTTATTAGAAGAGCAACCGGCAATTAAAAGGGTTGCAACAAAAAGGATGATTATTAGTTTTTTCATTTATTTACCTGCCTTTTCGAGGATTCCAATAGTTCTATTGGTTGGCACTATATATTTATTAGTTATTTGAATAATTTCACTTGGATTAAGTTGGTCTATTTTTTCTAAACCCTGAAAGAATTCAGCATGACTTCCTGTAATATTCTTCATCATACCAATTTGCATAGGCAGATAAATACCTGCATTTAAACTGGTTATATAGCTTTTCTTAGCAATCTTACGATAGGTAGTAAATTGCTTTTCAGAAATTCCGGTAGCTATAAAATCAGCTAAGATATTATCAACTTCTGTGATACACTCTTCCACATCAACTCCATTATTTGGAGCTAAGATAATGGTAAATAGATTATCATATTTCATGCCGGGTAAGCCTGCAAAACAGTAGGCATATAAAGCTAATTTCTTGTCATAAACTAAAGTTTTAAGTAGGGGAGATGTCTCTGATTGACCAAACATAGTAGCGAAGGCGTCGATAGAATCGCTATCCTGATGACTCTTTGCCGGAACATGATAACTTATCATCACTTGAGGAGAAGCATCATAATCTACAGTGAATCTTCTCTCTTCTATTTGAGTAGGTTCTTTAATATTGATAGGTAAGGATTTCTCACGAGCCGGAATTTTAGTTAAATATTCATGAGCAAATTGAGTGGCTTTTCCTTCATCAATATCACCATAAAGAACAAATGTTAAATTATTAGCACCGTAATATTTATTAAAGAATTCTTTAACATCTTGACGAGTGATATTCTCGATATCTTCTTTCTCGCCAATAGTTGTAACTTTATAGGGATGAACCTTAAAAGCTGTACCCATCATCTGTTTCATGAGTCTGCCTTGAGCACTATTAACTTCTGTCATTAATCTCTCATCAAGGATAACTTGTCTTTCTTTATAGAATTCTCTAAAGACAGGATCACTGAACCTCTCTGATTCCATAGCAAACCATAGTTCTAGTTTGTTAGAAGGAAGACTTATTTGGTACATGGTAAAATCTTGAGAAGTACCGGCATTAAAGTTCTGTCCACCATTCTTGGTATAGATAGCACTAAATTCATTATTTACTACAAATTTTGAAGCTTCTAGTTCAAGTTCATTTAACTCTTTTTGAAGTTCAGCAGCTAATATATCATTGCCTATTTTCTTGGCTTGTAATAGTTTAGCAAAGACTGCATCTTCTTGATCTAAGATGACTTTTTCAGCTTCATAATTAGTAGTACCTATTGTTGAAGTTCCTTTGAAAGCAAGATGCTCTAAGAAGTGAGCAATTCCTGTAATGCCGGGAGTTTCATCGACTCCACCAACATTTGCCATGGTAATACAATGAACAATTGGAGCAGAATCATCTTCTAAAAGTAGAAGTGTTGCTCCATTTTCGAGTTTAATCTCTTTTACATGCTCACCCATTTTTTCAAACTCTACACCGTAGAGGGAAAACATGCTGAGTAGTGCGATAAAAAGAATTATTCTTTTCATTTTATCTCCTTTTATTATTAATAATTTCAATTAATTTTGTTGCCTCCCATAAATCTTTAACCACGAAGTCAGGTCTAATCTGATATTTATTTCTCTGACTAAAGCTTTTGCTACCTTCACCTGTGAGAACCAAGATAGAAGGAATATGGAAGTTATTTCCTAAGCCAATATCCGAAAACTTATCTCCAATCACAAATGAGTGAGAGGTTTTAAACGGATTAGAAGCATAATACTTCTTAAGCAAACCAATGCCAGGTTTTCTATCTTCATGTGCTATATTAAATGGCTCAACTACGCCTTGTGGGTGATAAGGTGAAATAAGGATGTCATCTATAACAGCATTTTCTAAAGTTAATAAGCGAATCATCTCTTGATGTACCAATTCCATATCTGCTAAAGTGTAGTATCCTCTGGCAATACCGGATTGGTTTGTAATAATAACCACTTTAAAGCCCAGTTCATTTAGCTTTCTAATTGCTGTAGCACTAAAGGTGAAAAGCTCAAAATCTTCAACTTTACTAATATAGCCATGGTTGTCAATATTTATGGTTCCATCTCTATCGATGAATACTACTTTGTCCATTATTTTCTCGCTTCAAAGGGGAATTTTAGTATATCACTAAGCTTATTATTGGTCAAGATTACTTTATACTCCCAGAATTCATTGGATTTAGTGTAATCAAAGGTTAGATTCCAGCAGTGTAAATCCCTTCTTAGAGAAAGCTTATGTGATAGTAGTTCTTCAGTAATGATGTTAAGTCTGTTAGAATAACCTAAATGCCAATTAGAAGTAAGGTGCATATCTAAGGCAAAGTTTATGTTGTTTGATTGCGGATCAAGATAATCTTTCTTGAAAGAAAAGGCATGCGATAGGTTCACAGACCAGTTCTTCTTTTCGGAAGAAGTTTGATAATAATCCCAATCTAACTCTGCATATCTAATAGTATCTTTTAAAGTACGTTGACCTGATTTGAGTGGATTTTGCGGGCGTGGCAAATAGTTAAAATAACGGAAATTACCACTAATAGCAAGCGCTTGATTAAATCTCCAATTCTCTAACTTTAAGTTTCCCCATGTTCTATTGTAGAAGTCATGGTTAAACGAGATTGAATTACTGTAGTTAAATTGAACTTCTTTATAGCTAAAGGCGTTAGGATTGAATCTAAGACTGTGATTAATCGTGGACATCTTATTGGACTTCTTCTCTAAATCGTAATTTAAAGAGCTATTCATAGAAAGCAGATTATTAATCTTTTTCTCTGATTCTGCTACTTTATCATAGTATTTAATTTGCCAAATTTGGTTCAAGCTGAAGTTCACTGTTCTTCTTCTTTTACCACTTGCTAAACTTATTCCTGAGAAAGAGTAGAAATCATTGTTCTGAGAAAAGTCGGGAGTATAGTTGAAACTAACATTGGGAGTTAAGACATGTCTGACTGCTTTTAAGGAAGAGAAGTTGAATCTTCTTAGACCATAAAACTTAGTTGAAGCAGAAGAGGTGAATGAATAAGAGTTACCACGGGCAAAGCCACTCTCTTCTTTAGTTCTATCAAACCACGCTTCTTTTATGTTCATAGATTGGGAGACATTAAAGTATTGGGAGAGTTTAGGACTAAAGCTAAACGAAAGATTATGAACTGCTCCGGCATTATGTTGATTTATTATATGAGTATTACCTAAAGAATCAATGTAGGTTTCATTACTCCAAATCAGATCTGAGAGAGAAGAATCTTCATCATTTATTACTCCATAATGAGCAGCTGTGAAGTTGTAGTTATACGATAGTGATTTCCACCAGGAATTTCTTACATCAGCTGAAGTTAAGCCAATTACCTCATAGATGGGGGTTGTGGTTTCTGAATATCTTATTGTAGGAAGTGTGATAGTTTTAGTTTTAGTAATGAAGTTCTCATTATAGAAGCTTGAGACATTAAAGGTCGAGTTATCAAAACCTTTAGAATAAGTAGCTGATGATGATACAGATTCTGTTAATCTATCGTCAATATTGGTGTTGCCATCCCAAATTACCTTACTGGTTGCGTAGTTGATATTAGCAATGACTGACGCGTTGTTCTTCAAGGTATGCCTGTGGTTAGCTCGTAAAGACCAATCTGTGGAAACATTATTGTTATAATCTCTTTTCCTAAAGTTAAAGTCAACTCCACCATTAAAGATGTAGCGTACTATGTATCTATTAGAGATATTGAAGTTCCACCCTTTTTTCTCATAGAAATCAAAAGCTACTTTATTCTCATAGTAATCTTTGTAGGCATAGTAGTAAGCTATGTTTTTGATGTATTTACCTTCACTGCTGTTCCAACCAGGTTGTGGGATAAGGAAGCCATTGCGTCGTCCAGATTCAATACTAAAGGCTGCAAAAGGCAGAGCCATGACAGGGAAGTGATTCACGTAATAAACAATTGGTTTTCCGGCAATAGTATCATTGAGAAAGATACGGAGTTTCTTAGCTTTAATATAGAAGTGGGGATCAATATCATCACAAGTGGTGAAAATACCATCAGCGATATCATAGACCTTATCATCGACTTTCCTGATTTGCGAGCCATAGATAAAACCTTGCTCCATAGAACCTGCACCATCAATCAAAATACCTGTTTTCGATTCAACATTCATTTTGATATCGTTACTCAAGAAGATTTGCCCGCCTTGCTTAATCATAGCATCACCGGTGGAGTAAGCTTTCTTATCAGCTAAGCTTAGATTTAGGGAGTCTGCTTCAATATAGATGTCTTCGTAACTTATTTTGGCATCACCGGCTAAAGAGATTGTCTCTTCTGAAAGATTATAATAACTTTTCTTGCCTGAGTATTGTAAAGAATCTGCTTGGGTATATTCTCCAAATTCTTCAGTAGTAAGAAGTGTGTCGATATCTGTTTTTAAAGAATCTTGTAGGGTCAGAGAATCATTAGAGAAAGTAGTGTTACTTTCACTAATAGTGTTAGTTGCTTGTCCGTGGATTAAGAGGGCTATCCACAAGAAAAGAGCTACAGTGATCATCTGTTTATATGAGTTTAATAAATTATATTTCATTAAGAGGCATTTTGAGGAATCTGTAAAAATTGTCAAGCAAGTTGCAATGAAACTTTTAGGTTAGGGTTAAGTGCTACAAAACAGTAAAGTCGGGAATAGAATTTAGCTTAGGTTCAAACTTCAATCTCTGATTAATTCTATCGGTTTCAGGTTCCTGATTCTATAGATTGGCAGGATTGAACTGAGAATAGAGAAGATTAAAGAGAATAGAGAAACTAAGAGAAAATCCGAGTATTGAATAGAGATTGGCAGAGTAGGGAAGATATAAGCTATATTCTCAGGGATAGCCACAAAATTGAACTTTAATTGCAATAAGAGCAGGATGATAGCAAGGATGTTACCACTTAAAACTCCGATAAAACCAAGGAGAACACCTTGTGCAAGAAAGATATTCATAATGTTTTTCTTAGTGTAGCCAATAGTAGAGAGAATCCCGATTTCGCGTTTTTTGTTGGAGACTTTCTTGAGGAAGCTTCCTGTTAAATTAAATGAAGAGAGAATAATAATTAGGCTGAGAACAAACATCATGATGCTCTTTTCTAATTTCTGGGCATTATAAAGATTGCTGTTTTTATCACTCCAGGAGCTAACTTTATTGTTGGGCAGTAAATCAGCAATCTCTTTCTTGTAGAGGTTAGCTTTAGAGAAGTCATCGCTATAAACTTCTAAATTAGTGTATAAATTAGCATTCTTATTCATAGATTTCAAATTAGAAGCAGCAACGAAGACAGTACTAAGTTCTAATTCCGGAATAAGATTAGTATAGATACCTTGCACCACGAAATTAACAGACAAGGGTATTCTGCCAAAAGAACTAACTTCGAATTTATTCAGAGAGATGGCAGTAAGCTTATCACCAATCCCGATTCCGTGAGCTCTGCATAATTCATAACCAACAATTATCCCCTGCTGATTAAAGAATTCACTATTATTATTTCCAGCCAGCAAACCTGGTTGAGGCTGAAATTCACGCGAATAGGGTATTTTAGTAAAAATAGAACTATGTTCTTTCATGTTTTCAATATCAATACCTGTAAATCTAGTGAGGATAGTTTCATTATTATGAAAGATTATTAAGTCTTCTTCAATAGTGGGGTTAAGGTATTTTACAAACCCCAGATTATTAATAGTTTGATATACTTCTTGATAATCATCATCAGGATTGAGAGAAACTTCCAGCTCAGGAGATGAGGCGAGAATTCTTTCAATTACTACGTCGCGCATTCCATTCATCACTGGTAAGATTATAAGCAAGGCAGTAACGCCGATAACGATACCTAAAAGGCTTAGCCAGTGTGAACCGGCTAAGCATGATTTTTTACCTTTTATATATCTTTTACTTATAAAAGTACATTTGTTCATTAGGCTTCAGGTTTCATAGTAGGGAAGAGGATTACTTCTTTAATTGAGTTGTTATTTGTTAACAACATGATTAATCTATCAACTCCAATACCTAATCCACCCATTGGCGGCATGCCATATTCTAAAGCTTCTAAGAAATCTTCATCAACGACATTAGCTTCATCATCACCCATTTCTCTAAGTAAAGCTTGAGCTTCAAGACGTTCTCTTTGATCAAGTGGATCGTTAAGTTCTGAGAAAGCATTACCATATTCTCCGGAGCAGATAAAGAGTTCGAATCTTTCGACAAACTTAGGGTTATCTCTACGTGTTTTGGCAAGTGGAGAAACTTCTGTTGGGAAATCTGTTACAAAAGTAGGTTGAATTAAATTAGGCTCAACAAAGTGCTCAAATAACTCTTCTAATAGTTTGCCCGGACCTACATTTGCAGGTATAAATAATTTATGTTCTTTCATGAAAGCAACGATTTTATCATAATCAAGATCATGAGCTGAGAAACCGGAAAACTCTTCCACTAAATCAGCCATAGAAGCTCTTCTGAATTTATCCCCAAGATTAATTTCATGATCATGGAAAGGGAAAACGGATTTATTAAAGACTGTTTTGGCAATATTTTGAATAATACCTTCTGTGATATCCATCATGCCTTCCAGATCAGAATAAGCTTGATAAATCTCAATTAAAGTAAATTCAGGATTATGAGTTCTATCCATTCCTTCATTTCTGAAGTTCTTACCTATTTCATACACTCTTTCAAAACCACCCACAATTAATCTTTTCAAATATAGTTCAGTGGCTATTCTTAAATAGAGTTCCATATTTAAAGAGTTGTGATGAGTAATGAAGGGTCTTGCATTAGCACCACCATATAGAGGTTGTAAGACAGGTGTCTCAACTTCAATAAAATCTAAGGCATTTAGATAATCTCTAATTGCTTGAATAATCTGTGATCTCTGGATAAAGGTCTCTTTTCTATCAGGATTTAATAGGAGGTCTAAATATCTTTTTCTGTAACGTAATTCGATATCGGCAAATTCATCATAACGAACTATTTTGCCATTTTCTTCTTTCTCTTTTACTGCAGGAAGAGGACGAATGTTTTTGGTTAGCAACTTAATGTTTGTTGTTTTGAGAGAATATTCACCGGTTTGAGTTATGAACGCTGTTCCGGTAGCTTGAATAAAATCTCCTGCATCACAAAGTTTGAATAATTCATAATTCTCTTCACCAAGTTCATCTCTTTTGACGAAAAGCTGAATTTTCCCACTAATATCCGATAAATTACCAAAGCCAATTTTACCCTGACGACGCATTGCTATTAAGCGACCGGCTATAGTAACTTTTATCTCATCTTTTATGAATTTGTCTTGTTCATTCCAAAGCTCAACAATCTTGTGACTTCTTTCTGATTTTACAGGATAAGGATCAATGCCCATATCTTTAATCTTCTGTAATTTCTCTCTTCTTAATTTTAGGATCTGTGAAGTATTATCCACTATAGCCTCCGAATTTATTTATTAATTAAAAAAGCGGGTTAATTATTAACCCGCTTTCCATATTTATTTCTTCTATTTATTTGTCAATTATAATTGGTTAAATGGGTTGTCTTCTGGGACTTCAGGTTTATCATCTGCCCATTTCTTCCATTCAGCTGCCTTTCCGCCTCTTCTTTTGTTACCACCAGTACCACCTTTAAAGCTAGGTCTTCTATCTTCTTGTTGTGGTAATGATTCAGGAGCCGGTTGATCTTTTAATTCTAAAGAGATTCTTTTTGAGTCAGTATCAACAGAAGTTACTCTAAGTTCAATCTCATCACCTGAATTAAGAACCATGGTGATAGGCATTCTTGAACGAGGTAGTAATCCGGTAATACCTTCAGTAATTGTAACGAAAGCACCAAAGTTAGTGTTGTTTTCAACAGTACCCATGATTAATTCGCCGACTTTTACTTTCTCATTTATGTTATCCCAAGGATTCTCAAGTAATGCTTTCAAAGAAAGATTAATCTTTTTCTCTTCTTGGTCTAATTTGAAAATTTGAGCTGAGACGATGTCGCCTTCGTTTAAAATTTCTTTTGGATGACGAATGTTTTTTCCCCAGGCCATTTCGGAAATAGGAATAAGTCCTTCAACTCCCGGGATAATTTCCACGAAAGCACCAAAGTTGTGAAGTCTAAGGACTTTACATTCTACAATAGTGCCTGTTTCTAATTCTTTGATAGCAATATCTAATGGATTTTCTTGAAGAGACTTCATAGATAAAGATAATTTCTCGCCATTAATAGCAAGAATTTTAATAGTAATTTCATCACCCACATTTAAAACATCAGAAGGTTTATTAATATGAGCCCAAGCAATTTCTGAAACATGGAGAAGACCTTCAATTCCACCGAGGTCGACAAATGCGCCAAAATCGGTTAGTCTTCTGATGATACCGTTAACAGTTGTTCCAGCTTCTAAAGTGGCAAGTGCCTCTTCTTTCATAGCCTTAGCTTCGTCTTGTAGGAGCCTTTTTCTGGATACAATAATGTTACGACCGTTATCTTCATATTCTGTAACTAAGAAAGTAAAGTTGTTATTGAGATAGTGAGAATCTTCTTCTAACATGATATCCATTTGGGATTTAGGGCAGAAAGCTCTAACTCCGAGAACATCAACACTATAACCACCATTAACAATTTTAAATACTTTCCCTTCTACAGGAATCTTGTCTTCAAAAGCACCTCTGATTTGAGTTTTATCAGCATATTGCTTTCTTAGGCTTTTGGATACTTTAATGCCATCATTGTTAAATTCAACAATAAAGCCTCTAATTAATTCGCCAACTTTATATTTTAAATTTCCGTTTTTATCTTTATAGTCGGAAATTTCCGCATAAGCGTCATATTTGCCGTTCATATTAATAAAGATAGTGGTATCTGTGATGTTAATAATTTCACCTTCGACTACATCACCCATTTTTGGGTCTGTAGTATTATTGAAGGATTCCTCTAATAATTTTGCATAATTTTCGTTTTCTAATGAAACCATAGACTAAAGCTCCTATAATTTATATATATTTTAGTATTTAACTAACAGTGTTAAATGATTTAAAACCATTTCTTTATCCATTGTTAGATTGTCCAGTTAATTATTATTTTATTTTCTTAATCTCTCTAATAATTATCTCTAATAAGCTCTAAACCCTTGCTATAAGTAGCTCCAACTGGTGTAAAAGATTATTAAGAAAGTAGTTATATACAATTTGGTTTTATTCAAGAAATTAAGCAGTTTATTTATGACAGTGTAATTTATAATCTAAGCAACAGTTAAAGAATCCTTAACAGTTTCTTCTTCTTACTCTCTTTTCTCTGACATTTAAGAATCTGAAAGACGACATCATCCTGAGGATAACAATGATTATTAAGTTTAAAGTTTTGGCGAAATAAAGCTTCTGCATCACTCTCTAAAAGGATAAACTTTTCCTGATTATTAAGTTCCAAATTATAAATCTCCGGAAATTTATCTTCCGACATTAAGCCTAACAAGGACATTTTATCCAGTGATTTAACGCTAAAGTTTTCCCATTCAGGTCCGATGGGTTCTAATTTATTGTCACTTATTTTAGCTATCAGAATTCGTCCATACCGAATAGCTGTGATTTTATTGTCATTAATAAAGAGCAGACCTAACGAGATGCCTTGGTTATTAAGGGGCAGTGATTTAAGCTTACCCGCAGCAATCCAATTCAGGTCATTCATGAAGCTTTGAAGATTAAATTTCTCTTTATATCCCGGTGTCTTGATATATTCTAAGACTAACTCTAACAGTTCACCCAGGACATTATAAACTACAGGATTATCTTCATAGCAGTGAATAAAGAGGGAAAAGAATTCACTTCGATTTGGATGATAATCGCTAAAGGCAATTCTATTATTAAAAGATTTAGATATTTTAACTTGCTGAATCAACTATTGTTTCCACCATTTAATAAAGGTACGATAAAATACCCTATATAAGGTAGGGAAATCCATCAGCATATTTGTGTAAGCAGCATTAGCTAAGGGGCAATGACACTCTTTGTTATGAATAGAAATGCGTTCTAATGCCATTTCCGGTGAATTCCAGATTTTACGGAAGTTATAGTTATTCTCTACTAAGTTTCCCATTGATTTAGCTTTAACACAACAAGTCCACACATCACCATCAGGTGAGATTTGGGCAGAAGCTATGCCTGCATAACAGGGGATAATTTGAGTTTTATCTCTGAGAATTCTTTTCACTAAATCATAATATTCAATTCTAAAAGCCATAGTCAGCCTTTGGAATCCCTTATAATCAGTGTTTTTAATTCTATGAATTAAGTAATCAATAGCAGATTTATATTTTATCATACTTGGGGTAATATTAGAATTCATAGTTTCCAGCTCATTTCTCTCTTCCGCAATCTCTGTGATATAAGAGTCCGGCTTCAAATCCATAAGTGTTCTTGCAATATTGCTAAAGTTTCCCACATTAAAGTTGGAAATAACAGTATGAATACCAATAGCCAAATTCTTAAGCTTTAATTCTCTTAATTGGTTATAAGTAGCCATTACTTTAGTATAATTACCCGGAACATTACGGATTTTATCATGTTCCACTCCAACTCCGTCTATTGATAAGTTAATCACCACCTGACTTTTCTTGCAGTGCTTACTAATAGCTTGCACATCTTCAATTATTTTTTTAGTTAAAATCCCATTGGTCGGAATATTGATAATCTTAGGCTTGGAAACATCATAAATGGTATTAACAACTTCTACAAGATCTTGTCTAAGAAAAGGCTCACCACCACTAAAAGTAATCCAATAAGGGGCGTGTCCGATTTTCTTAAAGATCTTTCTATACTCTTCTACTGTCAATTGCTTACTTTTCTTCTTCCATACATTACAAGTTGAGCAGCGTGAGTTACAATCATAAAGCAAGCTTACTGTATAACTTATAGGTAAGATATGGGGTAAGCCAATGGCATGGAAAAGCTTATAGGCAAGTATTTTAGGAATTATTGATAACATGATTTAACCTTGTTTTAAGTTTTTAGTAGAATCAATTATTTCCCAGGTGAAAGGGTTCTTCTTTTTAATATAATAATCTATTTTACCCAAGAATCTGGCGTATAGTTCAACAAACATTACGGCAATTACCTTAGGTGTATCTTTGGGGTTTTCTCTCAATTCTTCTTTTAATAAAGAGAGTAAAACTGATTTATTCTGAGAAATAACTTTATACTTATGTTTATGTTTAAGCCATAAATGCCCGGTTTCAATTCTCTTGCGTTGCTTAATAAATCCCGAAATCTCTTCCGGACCTTTATTATGTACAATCGCATCAGGAAGATAGAGCATGGTCAAATTATGCTTAACCATTTCAGCTTCAATACTTGCTTCATCAACAGCGCTTTCAGGAGGAATAGAATCGAACACTCTTCTAAACGCTATCATCTCACCCAATTTAGGGGATTTAAGAGCCATCTTGTGATGAAGTTTCCATAAAAGATTTACAGCATAGCCACTAAAAGTCAAGCTTGTATTAACAGGAACCGGTCTCCCACCTGTCATCCCGACTTTCTCATCTAAAAAAGGAATCACAAGTTTGCGAATAGTTCCTCTAGAAGGAAGCGTATCACCACTCTCGACGATTAAGATATCTTTGGTGCTATTCTGCATAAACAGATTAATTGCACTTGATTTACCCTTACGCTTCTTCTCGGTAATTAGTTTTACCCTTTTATCAAGCTTTTCATAGTAAGTAACTATTTCATCTGTGCCATCTGTGCAAGCACTGGAAACTACAATTATCTCAGAAATCTCAACATCTTTATAACTTTCAGAGGTTACCCTTTCCAGCAATCTGCCAATATTCCGAGCTTCATTATAGACAATTATGCCCACACTACATTCTAATTTATTCATTGTATTCTTCTTTAGCCTTCTTAAAAATAGAGTCCAAAATACCGTTAATAAACTTGCCTGAATTATCAGTGCTAAACTTCTTCGAAATTTCAATCGCTTCATTAATAATAATTGCCGGATGCACACGCTTATAAACTAATTCATAAGTTGCCATACGTAAGATATTCTTATCAACTAAAGCTAACCGACCAAACTCCCAATTCTCACTCTGTTCTCTGATTAAATCATCAATATCATCTAAATTAAGTAGTGTATTTTTGATCAAATCTAAAGCAAATTCATACATAGGTGATGTTGTTTTTATACTGTCTTCAAGGCATAATTCATCCAACTGTTCTTGATAATTATTCAATGCCTGGTAAGCATCGATACTTGCTGATTTATCAGGAAAATCTAATGCATACAAAACCTGAAGAGTTATTTCTCTACCTTTTCTTCGCATTCCCATAATTTATTTTATCATATCCTTTGAAATAGATTTGTCATCTCTATGGCAGTTAAAGCACTATCCCAACCTTTGTTACCGGCTTTTGTTCCGGCACGTTCGATAGCTTGTTCAATTGAATCTGTAGTGAGCACACCAAAGATTACCGGAACTTCAGTCTCTAAACCAACAATCCCAATCCCTTTTGCTACTTCATTACTTACATACTCAAAATGAGGAGTAGCACCACGAATTACAGCTCCCAGGCAGATTACGGCATCATACTTACCCGATTTCGCTAACTTCTTAGCTACCAAAGGTATTTCAAAAGCACCCGGAACCCATACCACTGTTATATCTTCTTCAGCTGCACCATGACGAACTAAACAGTCCATTGCACCTGACAACAATTTGCCACCGATAAATTCATTAAATCTGGCTACAATAATACAGAATCTTGTATCCTGAACAATTAGCTCACCTTGAATAGTATTGTACATTTTAACTCCATTTCTACTAACTTTTTGTTTATTAATTAACTAAATTTGCTGTGAATAATTTGTCAAGTTAATATTGAAAGAGGATAAGAAAGAAGAATTTTTTCACCACAAAAAACACCGATAAAAAGTAAGAGCAAAACATCTTTTGTTCCCTTTCACTGGGATTGCGGGTGCCCTCGCCCGCATTCATTCTCCTCCGACGGAGGGGAACATCAACATTACTTTCAGTAAGATGTTGTACAGAAAAGCTTGCCAATTGATATCGGACTGCGGGCACCCTTACCCTTCTTCATTAACCTCTGATGGAGGAAAATGAAGAAAATGCGGGCGAGGGCACCCACAATCCCATAAATTAGATCGCTGTTGCTTATTGTTAATTAGGCAGCACTCCTACTTGTCCTTCTCTAGTTGTCCAATTCAAATTCGAAATCTCATCCTATTAGGCAAGAGATACCTACTATAGCTGACTGACATGTCACTTTTATTTTTATGGTTAGCAAGCTTATTTAAAGATTCCCAACAAATAATTTGACAAATAATTTAGCAAAACGATAATTTGGTAAATACAAAAAGAAAGGAGTCTATCATGAAGAAACGCAATGCTAACATTGAGGTACCTGGCGTAGGTGGTCTATTTGCAGTAACCGGTTTATTGAAGTATTTATGGAACAAGCTTTTCCCCGAACTATTTGGATGGAAGAAAATAACCTATTGGCAAAGTCTGTTACTCTATTTAATTGCTAAAACTTTGTTTGATACCAGGTTTAGTATTAGAGAATCATTTAATGTTGGTAATGTTGCCTACCCAAAATCTATTAAAGCTAAAGTAGAACCAAAAGTTAAAGAAGATACCAACTTTGATTATAACTTTGATCGTAATCCGGTAGCTGATACCGAAGCCGATTTAGAGTTTGGTGATGATAGTGAGCCTGAAACAAAAGAGAGAGAAGAATAAAGAGGTAAATAAACGGGTATAATTATTAAGTTCTAACTCTATGGTAATATTAGTGATAAGACTTATACCTAAAACAATA
>JBAYZI010000013.1:0-32171 GCA_041672585.1 Cloacimonadales bacterium (SeqCode)
TTCAGAGATAAGTTCTCCTTCCCAACTAAGATGAGGGTAGTCATTATAATAGACCCAAATATCTTCAGTCCCATTATCAGTCTCGTGGGCAAAATCCCAGCCTGCAGTAAGATAAGTATTAATATCTTTCATCTCTGCAGTTGTTTTTCCTGTACCACCGGCACTAATTTCTTGTTCTGTTGTATCTATATCCCAGAAAGAATAAAGAACTGTGTTAGAATCGTCATCACTTATTAACCCTCCAACTGCTTCGCTTCCACTAACAAGACCAATTGCATAGCTTTTACTTATAGTTGTATCAAAAGCAATACCTACTAAGCCTCCGACAGATTCTATCCCGTTAACAGAGCAAGTTGCATAACTATTATTTATAGTTGTATCCATAGCAAAACCTATTATCCCGCCAATACTTCCACCTGTTGCATTAACAGAACCTGTAACATAAGTGTTACTGATAGTTGATAATTCAGCCGAACTAGCTAATCCTCCCACATATTCTTTACCAACAATTTGAGCATTCACTAAGCCTACATTGGAAATACTAGCTGAAAGAATATTACCAAAGAGACCAGCATCATTTGTAATTGGTCGGTTAATATATAGATTTGAGATTGTATATCCTTTACCATTATAAGAACCTTGGAAATTGATATTTAATCCTATAGGACTAAACCCCTTGCCAGCATTCCAAGCTTGTGTGTCAGAAGCATCAATGTTTGCGGTTTGTTCAATGTAAACGCCACTTTCCCAATAAGCAGGTGTTAGACTTAAATAAAGAAGATCATTCAAATTTGAAATTAAATAGGGCTCTGTTTCTGTACCTGTTCCAACTAAAATATTAGCATCAAGATTAACAACAGAAACTCCATAATGAAGCATATTAGAATAAGAATCACCCCAAGTCATGGTGTGTGTTGAATAATCCCAAGTATTCTTTATGTAGATAGTTTGGTTAGAAGAGTCATAACCAAAGCCAACCATAGTATGACCTTCAATATGAATTAAAACAGGGCGATTTGCATTAATTTCAGTCACATATTGGCCAAAAGTAAAGCCTATGGTGTTTCCTTCATAACCATGAATATACTGACTATAGCAGGCAGTTACATCATAACCACGGGATTCCATAAATTGTTTAAAACCATATGTGCCATCTTTGCGAGGAGGTGAATAGGATTCGCAATCAGAGAAGTTGTGAAGAGGAGAACCGTCTGTATCATAATAAAAAGTTGTGCTTGCGTCAGTATTACTCCAATATTTCTGATTAGTACCCATATAATCACCGGTACAATCACCTAAAACATGCTGTGTCCAGCCATTGCTTACATAAGGGTCTTGAGCATTTGAACCATACCCAATCCAGTAATCATCAACATGACCACGAGTAGCAAGTCCATCATAACCTTGGTGGGTAGCACTTAGTGTACATTCTCCACTTCCGCCTTCTCCACCAGAGCTTGCACCCCAAATTGAATTATTCAGAGGCATTACTCCACCATTGGTAGGACCTGTGTAGATGTTGTGATATCCATTTCGATCATAATAGGCAGCTATCATAGCAGCTGATGTTGAAGAACAGCCATAGCTCCAGTCAAACGCCGGAACATCATCAATCAGTACAATATTACGATGTGTTCTAAGTTTTTCAAGATCAACAGGTTCTTTTCTAACATAGTCTTTGGGTGGTCTTCCGCCCGGCACTTGAATACCAATTATTTCAGAGCCGTTAGGACCAACTTTCCTGTCAATAATGTATTTTTCCAAACTATTATCACCGTATAAGCCTACACAAATGAGAATTAACAAACTAATCATAACAATCTTTTTCATTTTGCCTTCCTAAAAACTTTATTTTAAATCTATTTACTTTTTATTGAGGTTGTTTGATTAAGCATAATCACTGATGGTAACACCTTTTAAAATACTTAATAACAACAAAATCAAATTTATCGTTAAGCATTATATTTGTCAAGATTTATAGAATCTGGCATTCTTTTTTGATGACAAGAGAATGTTCAGAATATCATTCAGCGTATCTAATAGTTTATGAATTAAAAATATTAAATACTTATTTTATACCCATAATAATCAGGGCAAATACAACGGTTTGCCCTGAAAAATATAGGTCATATGATACTATTTAACTAGAATAGACAAAATAGCCATCCGAGGTAATTGGATTATTATTAGAATCCTCTGTTACAGCATCCCAACTTAACTGAGCATTATTACCCGCTATTATTATTTGTAATTTGAGTTTCCGGAATCCAGAGCATTATCGATAATTTTGCCTATGATTGGGAGCTTGGCATTATTTAACGGACAACTCAAGCGTGCTTAAGCCGGAACAAAGAAGATATTCTCAGCTTTATATTCATCTCTATCTTCAGGATCTGCACCTACAAAATCACCCTTTCCGGTAACTAATTTTTCATATAGCTCTTCAAAGGCATCTGAAATGTATTTTAAAAAGACTAAACCCAACACAACATGTTTATATTCAGCTGCATCAATATTCTTTCTTAATTTATCTGCTGATTTCCATAATTGCTTTTCTAATGGTTCTTCTTGAATTTCTTTATCGTTAGCCATAAATAGCTCCTAGTTATCTCATTGAGAATATTTTATTAAAATTTTGCGAAACTATCTTGATGTGTCAAGTAAAACTATTTTTAGTTTGTTTGTTGAAGTTCTGAGATTTACATCTATTTAAACATCCTCCTCGAACTTTCACAAAGTATAATAGGTTTCTCCATCTAAACATAACTGTCTTAGATTTCTAACTACTTCTTTTAAGTCTTAGGCTTTACTCTAAATCTAAATCACTAATTGCTGTGAGAAGCACTTCTTAGTTAACCATATTTCACATTCCACTCAGGGCTATATCTATTAATCATTTCTATTTCAAGGTCTCGGGCTTTACTAGCTGCTGCTGAATCAGAACCTGTAACCATGATATAAATCTTCAAGCTTGAGGCATTTTGATTCATTAATTGACCCGATTTATGTTTTCTGCTACTATCTGATTCGCGAGTATAATCAGCTAATCTTTTTTTCAGTCCACCATTATTATATTCAATCGCTCTACCAATATAGACAATTTTGCCATTTAAAACAGCTTTATAAAGTCCTACCACATGGCGTAAATCACTACTATCAATATTATCAAGTGTGCCGACATACTTCCAGCTTAACTGCTGAGGTCTCTCTCTTGATTCTGGGAGATTACCGGAACTACGGATTTCGCTTCTATTATTTAATGCTTGTTTCTTTTGGATATCCTGATAAACATCCTTAGCTACTGTTTTGGCAATTGAACCAACCTTATTCCAAAAACTCATATTTAGCTCCTTATGAATAATAATTTTGAATATTGCCAAACTATCTTGATGTGTCAAGCAAATAAATGTTTCAATTTTTTAGATGAGGGAAAAGAAGAAAAATAGCTTCAACTTAATCCCCCTACCTACTATAGTGCCAACTTTCTTGAGTTTTGTTCCGGTTCTTGAATTTATCTTTTAATACTTCCCCTATTAGATAAATCTAATAGGCTGGCTATAAATATTTGTATATGTTATGCATGGCTAACAATATGTTTCTTCTAAATATAAAAAATATTATCCAGCCAATTTCACAGCATCTTAGGAGGACGTCAGGGGGTTGCTCGATGAGTTGTCGAGAAATATACGAGAAGGGAGTAGGCAAGCTCCTAATGTGAATTAGGAGGTTCATAGCCAATAATTGATTAAACGCATAGATTTAATATGCATTTAAATCGTATTAATTAGTGTAAAAGGTATTTTTTAAATTATTTCATTATTCATTAAAAAAATGGTTCCCCTGGCGCGATTCGAACGCGCGACCTTCTCCTTAGGATAATACACAACATGCTTTAACTTCATAAATGATAGTTGTTTATGATATATCATAAGATGCTTGACTGACAAATGACTGACAGAATAGGTGTGATTATTTATTCTTCCTACTAAAGTAATAAGTTTAAAATTAAAAATATTGACAGTTATTGTTGTATTATTTCTAATAAAACTTAGAGGGTTTTAACAGCGAGGATGACAACAGTCGCAGTCATTGCATATATCAAATATTTGTGTAATTTTAGTAGTAAGGAGAAGTTAATGAGTAGACTACAAGCAATAGAAGAAGCTTTGATAGGTATCAATGGAAGTGTATTTCAGGAGCTATGTGATAGATTACTAGTCAGAAGAAACGATAATTATAGAGCTGTTTCTCGGATTGGTAGCCAGAGTGGCAAACAGAAAACAACAAAAGGAACTCCAGACACTTTTTTTCTATTACGAAACAGTAATTTTATATATGTGGAAACGACAACAGATAAAAGTAATCCCCAAAAACTAGAAGGAGACATAAAAGCATGTTTCGACCCAAGTAAAACTAAAATTCCAATTGGAAAAATTGAAGAGATAATTCTGTGTTTCAATTTTAATATAGATCAGGATAAAATGAAACATTTAGATGATTTAGCGAAATCGTATAAAAATGATATAATAGTTAGTTATTGGTCATTAGATTCTTTAGCCTTAGAATTACATAATCATCATAGGAATTTAGTTCATGAATGTTTAGATTTACCTCTAGATACGGGTCAAATTGTTTCTATAGACACATTCATTTCAGAATATAATAAAGCATCTCAAGGTATTGCTACACCTCTTGATAATGAATTTATTTATAGAAAAGATGAAATTAAAGAATTATGTAGAATTATTACCGAATCAGATTTTGTCATAATCAATGGTGCACCTGGAGTTGGAAAAACAAGATTAGCACTTCAAACAATATCTGAATATGTTAAAGAAAATTTAGATTACCATGCAATGTGTGTGTCTTATAAGAGTCATACAATACTGGATGATCTTTATCAACATTTTGATAATAGTAACGATTATCTGCTTTTTGTTGATGACGCGAACAGAATTGATAAATTTAAGCAAATAATAGGGTTTTATAAAGCAAAAAAATCTGGAAATTTGAAAATTGTCATTACTGTCAGAGATTATGCTTTCAAAGAAATGAGAATGCTTTGCCAAGAATATAAGCCTGAATCAATGAAGGTCAAAAGATTTACAGATCCTCAAATTATTGAAATAATCAAAGGGAAACCTTTAGAAATCCTTAATCATGATTATCAAAAAGAAATAATAAGAATTGCAGATGGAAACCCAAGATTAGCAATAATGGCGTCTTTGTTAGCTAAAGAGAAGCAGAGCGTGTCATCATTATTTGATGTTTCAGATCTATTTGAAAACTACTTTTCAACTTTCATAAATGATAATGGCGAATTTGCCGAAGATTTAAATTTGAAATGTTTAGGAATTATTGCATTTTTCTCAATAATATCATTTGAAGATAAAGAAAAAACTGAAATAGTTTTAAATCAGTTTGATATCGAATATTCTAATTTTATAGATGCTATAAAGATACTTAATAAACTTGAATTAATTGAATTTCAATTCGGTTATGTAAAAATTACAGAACAGAATTTATCAACTTACTTCTTTTATAAAGCTTTTATTAAAGATGAATTACTTTCATTTGATTGCTTGTTGAAAAATTATTTCATAAGTCATTCAACAAGATTTACTGAGTGTGTTATTCCAGCAAATAATAATTTTGGTATGCAAAAGGTTATGAGCAAACTAAAACCTTCTCTGCAATCATACTATGGGGAAATTGACAAACAAGATGAATCTATAGTTTTTAAATTTCTATCAATATTTTGGTATTATTTACAAGATGAAACAATGTCATATATTTATGACCTGATTATTGTACTACCAAATGCAGGAATAGATAAATATAATGTTTCTTATAAAGAAGACAAGTTAGCTTATAACAGAAACGATGTAATAAACACATTAGTTGAATTTTTTAGGTTCGATAGAAACTTAAAAGATGCTCTTGAGTTAGCATTCGAGTATATAAGAAAAAAGCCTGAGCATCTACCAGAGCTCATTTTCCAAATGATAAATAAACTTTCTTTTGATAAATATGATGAGACAGTTAATTTTATAAGACAAAAAGTTTTATACGATGTGCTTTTTAATGGACTAAATAATAAGGACCCAATGTATGTCTCAACTTTCTACGAAATCACTAAAAATTTCTTGAAGCATAAATTTGAAAATACGGAAAATGGAAGAAAAAATACATTTTCTTGGTATGATTATTTTATTTCATCTACGTCAACAATGATGGAGTTTAGAAAAAATATTTGGACAGCAATAGATGACAACTATCATATTAATAAAGATAAATCTTTTGAATTATTACTTAGTTACTCTTTCGATGAACATGATACAGTTAAAGAGATAGTAGAGTATGATTTATTGTTTTTGGTAGGAATCATTGAAAGACACCTTACTAACGAATCTTTTGAACATTGTTTATTTGTTCAAGATATGATTCGAACATTAAAGAAAAATAACGTTACTCATAATTCTTTTTTATCTCTCTCTAAACAATTCACTAACAAGTTATATGAATTGTTTCTAATTATAGATTATGATAGGTTAAAAAACAAAGAAATGTATGAATTTGATAATCCAGATGGATATTTAAGGTTAAAAGAGAATAGAATAAGAGCATCTCTTGTTTTTAGAAACAAGACTGATCTAAATGAATTTTATAGTAGTTTTGTTTTTCTACAACAAAGGACTTCAAAAAAATGGAAATATAATAAAGTATTGGATATCGTTATTGATGAAAATATCATACATGATTTTAAAATAGGATTTTATTTTCTAGAATTAATAATTCAAAATAACGAGCTAACTAATTTTATTCCGAACCTTATTTTTCGAAATCACCTTATAGAAAAACATAAAACCGATTGTATTTGGGAACTTATTGAATCAAACTCATTTTGCTGTAAATTTCATTGGAAAATATCTTATCTATCCAATATAGATGATTCTCTAATCAATGTTGATCATCCTAAAGCTATTATTGAAGCAATAAAAAACTTAAATGAAAACGTTACAATTTTTGTTGATAATTTTGTTAGGTACTATGATTTGTGTCCGAATCTATTTAGTGATATTCTGGAAATTGTATTAAAGAAAAATGATGAAGATAATATGAACATAGTAATTTGGAAGCATTCATTTAGTAAATATATTGCTAAAAGTAAAGATGATATTGAGATTTTTAAGAAAACCTATCTACAACAAAAAGGAATTGATTATTCTTTTGATTATGATAATAATGGGATGAAAAGAATATTAGAAATTAAACCAGAATTTTTAATACAATATGTAAATAGCCTATATAATGTAAGAGATAATAGATTTAAAGAACTTCATGGAGATTTTGATTTTATTTGGGAAGTAGAAAAAATTGAAATTCAATTAAGCAAAGTCTTCAACATCGTAGCAGAGAAAGAAAGATACTATCCAATTTCGAAATGTTTTGCTAATGCTTTTTTTGTAGGAATCAATAAATCTTTTAAAGAAAAAGCTGATAGCTTTCTCTTTAAATATGTTGAAGTTAATTATAATAATTCATCAAGAATGAATATAGTTATTGATATTGTAAGAAATTCAAAAAAAGAATTATTTGAACAAATGTTGTTATTCTTTTTAACCTTAAATCAAGACTTAAATGTGTTCTCTAATATTTATTGGAGAGGAGAAAGGGCTTACCACGGTAACGAATCTTATGGAGAGATACAAGCATTAGATTGGAAGGACATATTAAATATTGTTGAAAAATCTGAAGTAGGTGTTAAGCTTATACCTATAAAAAGCTATATAAACAGTCAAATTGATGATTGTCATCAATTTGCTGATATAGAAAGACGTGATAGGTTTTTAAGAGATGAATAGGAAAATGAATAAAGGTATAAAAAAATATTGCGTAAATAAGAATGAACTACTTTATTCTCTAAATAATATCAGATATTAATACTTTTAAAACTGGAACGATTGTAGACTCAAAAAGAAAAAATAGTAGCTAATTAAAATTTATATTAGATGTTTCATCTTATATGTTGCTCACCAATACTGCTTTCTTATTTTGATTGCTTCCTCAATCCACTGTTGGATATTATTAGCAATATAGCAGTAGACAGCACTGCTTGTAGTTCTTGGAGGATCGTAAGTTTTAGCTATTGCTGATAACCTTTGGTTTGTTAATGCATGACTGATATAATATAGAGGGTTAGCTCCTTTGGAACACTGGTTTTCAAGTCTATCTGTAATATTATGTATATATATGACTAAGACTCCCATTCCTTTGTCCCATGATCTCATTATCTCATAATTTGCCCATTTTCTATTAGCAGTGTTAGTTCCAGCAAGAACAATAGTACAAGAACATTCTTTTAACTGATCATCTATCCATTTTTTGATTTTTTGATCTCCTCCTGCTTTAATTGTTTTACAATCATTATCTGATGCAGCTCTGTTGCTTGATATAACGCAGATATTTCTTATTTTTGATACTCTTCAGTTGTCAGGTTGATAATGAAAACTATAAAAATATCTTTTAGGCATAACTGTCTCCTTTTAAATTACATAATTCACTTAATATTCCACAAGTACTAATATCATAAATGCAAATATAAATATAGTGAAATACAAAAAAAGATGATTGATAAATATAAGAATAAAATAGTTCGCGACTTCAATACATTGAGATAAGAGTATTTTTTATTGTCCGCTTTTGAATATAAAGTTGGGTTCATTTGGAATATCTTTGTTGTTTTTGGATTTTCAGATAAACCTGCAACATCGTTATATATTCCCGTAAATTTTCGTTCTTGAAGAAGATAATAAGCATCCAAGAACCAAAAAGTTAAAGTAGGTAGAATAGCAATAAGAATAAAATATTCATTTTTAGTTGAAGTATATACAGCAAGAACTGCAGCAAGCACAGTTATGCACCAACCTTTTAATTTAAATGAATTATTATTCATTCTTGTAATAACATCTTGTATAAAAGTTAAATGCAGTTTTTTTTCGTCATTCATTATATCTCCTCAAATTGATTTATTATTTCTTTCGCTGGATAAAGTTTATACAGTAAGTCTAAAGCATTCTGATCAGATTCATAACTGTCTTTCCATTTGTCGAGATCAATAAATGTTATTGGAATTAGATGGTCAAAGTCTACCATATATGACACTCTAAAGTGTTCTAACAAGTTAGATTTTTTTTGACCCCTTTTTATTATAACATGTGATCTGTGTGATTCTTTGCTTCTCTTCCTGATTAAGTTTGAAATCAACAATTCTGAATAAATCCACGGTGAATAAGTTCTTTTTTCACCAAATATTTCATGAGTAGTAATGGATTCATTTGTCTCAATGATTATAAAACATTCTGTACGGTCAATCATTTTAAGTAATGCACTATTTAACATCATGTGAATATGACTAGTTGATATATTTCGTTGTTCATATGAATATGAATTATTTTTATCTTTATTTTTACAATATTTGTTATCAATGTTTTTTAGTAGTTCATCTGAAAATCCCCAAACATAAGAGTCAATAAATGCTTTTAAACCGAAAGTCTCAGATAACCATCCAGCAAGAGTTAGGGCATATAGTTCGTTTCTGTGTGAGTGTGAAATAAATATATCAAATTTTAGTTGAGGAAACCACTCTTGTTCCAATAATGTCCCATTTATTTCACTATTTAATGTTAGGTTATCTAGAACTCTTCTAACAAGCACTTTAGTGTTTTCATGTATTTTTTTTCCAATACTGTAGTAGTGCTCATTACTGTAAGTATATGCAAGTTTAAATCCTCTATACATCTATTCCTCCAAAGTTTTAACTATGTTATAGTCATTTTTATTATCCATAATATATTTCGCAGTTTCAATATACTTATGTATTTCATTAGTGAATTCACTCCACTTAACACAATGTATGTATGAATGTAACCCTGTATATATAGTTGAACCATTGCATTCTCTTGTATTTGGATATTTTAAATTGAACATGTTTTTTGCCAATATAGGAAAAAGTTTGTCAGTGTGATATGTTGTACTATTGCATATAGGATTATCTGTCATGAAATAATCATATCTCCCATATTCATCAGGAATAATAACTGCCAATAGTGCATTAGTTTTACACGTTCGGCCAGCTCTAGATTGTTCTCTTAATGAATATGAAACTTCCCAAGGTATCCATTGTTTATTCTCAGGTATGTTGTCTTTCATTCCTTTTGAAATCATAACTACAGTCACACTACTATCAAATATTTTATCCCCTAGTTTTGATCTAATTGTTGGATCTGATAAGGAACTCATATCTTCACCATCAATTTCACCTTTATTAATATGATCATCATAGCTTAACAAATCCTGGAGTTTATTTACATAACTTCTTACAGTTGTATTATGATCGCAGTCAAGTTTCTCAACTAGAGAATCTGCATATTTATATGATACAAATATTTTTCTGCCCATTATCTCTCCTTTACATAATTATCAAACAAACTATTGAACAAAGCCAAATATGTATAACTATCATTCAAAATATTAAGTTCACTATTATCTAACTCAGTATATATCATTCTTGCAGCAGCTCCAGTTGTAGCTAGTGGTATCAAAAGAGCTTCCGGATGCTTATTTTTAAATATTTTGTATTCGTCTATAACACCCTCCATACCACCAATAAAAACACCAGCAACAAAATAATTATCACATATCATTTGCTTTCTCATATGTAATAAACTACTCTCACGATCTTTTTTAATACCAGTCATAACTATATTCCCGAAAAAAGCATTATCTTCAGGTAAATCCTTTTTAAAGAATTCAGATTGATAAATTTCAACATGGTCTTGAATATTCCCATCTAATGATTCTACAACAGATCTAACTAATGGAGTTATTGAAGGATGTCCTCCCCAAATTAACTTATAACTAGGAATAATAAATGTTGCTAAAGCTCTAACTGCATCTCTAATAGCAATAATATCAGCTGTATAATAGAATTTGTCATCCCTATCAGGTAATGGGATACTAGCAGATAAGAAAATATTTTTTAGCTTTTTAGCCATTCTTTAACCTCAACAATTTTGATAGCTTTTACAGGAAGATAATTGTCCAACCAATCTAAATGTTCTAGCCAATTCTTTAGAACATATCTATTATCATATAGTAGATATGCTACATCAAAAGAGCTTAAACTTTTATTTGAAAAAAAATTATGCGACTTATAATATACTTCTGATTTAGGAACTCCTACAGTTGGCAAAATTAATATTTTTTTATTATTCTTTTCCAAAGTCATATTCTGTTCTGGTTGTAAATCAACTTTAATATCTAGATCTTTAGCCATTTGGATGAATTCATTTACGATGTTAGTTCTTCGAGAAACTAAGCTTCTAGCTCGTAAACTTTCAATTTTTTTAACAATATCGATTATGACAGTTTCGTTTATGATACTTAGATCATTATTCTGGTCAACTTCAATATCTTTATCTTGCAGTTTATATACAAGGCTCAATTCTGCCCTTGAATTTAAATGAACTTTTGGCCACAATATATGCAAAATACAAATTGACATTGAATTAGCTCTTGCCAATTCCATTTTTGTCCATTTACTTTTAAGAAAATTAGGTGTGTTTACTATTATTACCACATCAGAATCTGTCATTCTGTGCCAAAGAACATCTTGAAAAGGATCTCCAGGTTTTATACTATGTGTGTCAAGAAACACATCGAAACCATTCTTCTCTAATTTCTCATAAAGTTGTATTGCAATTGAACTTGATTCACTACGCTTGTAACTAATAAATACACGTCTGCTTTGCCTAAGTAACCCTAAACCTTCAAGTGTAAAGTTTACTATGCTATTAATATCATTTTTAGATTCTAACAAAAAACCGTTTAGTTTATGTAAAATTTCAGGAGTATATTCCATAAAAGATTCTTTATGATAATAAATAGGTAATATTAAAACAGACTTATCCAAAAGCTCTTTAATAATTTCATCATCAATTTGTAGTTCTTTTTCCGATCCAAAATATAAAGAAAACGATGGACTTATAGGGCTATACTGACTAACAAAACTGTCTCTATCAATAAATATGATATTATCTTCATGAACTCCTAATAACGAGATTTGTTCCATAAAGCAAGACTCTATTTCATTTCTGTTATCTTGACATTGACCAAGAATAATTATTTGATACTTGATATCCATCTTATTTCTCTAACCATAACTTTAAAGGAGTAATTGAATACTTCCCATTAGCATTTTTGAAAGGATCTCTAACATAGTAGCCATCAGAACAAATATTACTGTTCATTTTATAGATAATATAAGGATAAATTTGTAAATACTCATTACCTTTATACTCCTTGTCTGAAGCATTTTTTTCTTTCATAGGTAAGATTGCAATATTTTTTTTATATTTATGAACATCTCCAAATCCCAACTCCCAATTACACCAATAAGATTCTATTGCATCATTAGTAGCTAGAAATATAAATTTATTACATTTTTTAATAGACTTTCTTATGATATTAGCTGTCTCACCAGAAGTTATTGAAGGCATTCTATTATCTCGACTATCAATATAAGGTTTAACTCCATACTTCTGTAAAAGACCTATTATACCTTTAAGATCTTCTAAATCGCTGTGTTTATGCGATAGAAATACTGTTATACTATCAGTTTGCAAAAAAAATAATATATCCATTGATTCATTAATTGATTTCTGAATGTTTGATTCGTTAATAGAATAATCATCAAAATGCCCCCTTGAAAAAATCATATCACCCCTTGAAAAAATCATATCACCTCTTGAAAAAATCATATCATCTCCTAAAATTAATACAATTACACCTTATAATTATATTTGTGCGTAGTCTATTTTCAATGTATATTTATTAAAATAACTCATATAAATCATTATTATCGATAAAATTGCTTTATCTTAATTAAGTCAATACAAATTTTATAAAATTGAATTAGTATTTATTCTAACTCTTAAGAAACTCCACTTTCCCACTTTTTACTTTACACAATGCACTTAAGTAAAGTAAAACTCAACATTTTAAGTATATATTATATAATCGATTAGATGTATCTAATGCCGAATTTGATATTCGCATCAGACTTTTTATACAACACAACGAGCCTATGGACTCACTAAGTAATCTAAAGGGATATAATATGAATTTTGTAGAGCCAATAAGAGATGTTAAGAAAATTGAAAGGATGAAGAAGTTAATGAGGAAAGAAGGGAAGCTAAAAGAGTTAGTTCTATTTGAGCTTGGTATTAAGACAGGGCTAAGGGTTTCGGATATCCTTAACCTGAAATGGAGCTCTGTTTTTAGTGGGGTAGGGGAGTTTCCAAGCTTTAGAGAAGTAATTACTATCAAAGAACAGAAGACAAGGAAATCTAAGCGGTTTCACTTGCCTGATAATGTTAGAAAGGTGATACTGGAACTATGGGAATCTAATAAACTTAAGTTCGAGGATTACATCTTTCTTTCAGAGTCCAATAATGTAGTTAGCAAATCTCAGGCATGGAGCAGGCAATATGTATGGCAGTTTCTAATTGATTTTACTGTTTTATATTGATGTTTCAGTTTATGTCATCTCTTGGGTTTAAGAATTTCATTGCTTTTGCAATGAAGCACTCAGGGATGAGTGCGCTCCCAGTAAAGAAGTTGCGTGTTTATCTTAATTCGTGAAATTTGCACAAATTCGTGTTAATTAGTGTGAAAGAGGGTAACCACAAGGGATTACCACTACGAAATTTAATTGCTAATTACTCATTGCTAATTGAAATGAGTGGTAGCCCCGGCGCGATTCGAACGCGCGACCTTCTCCTTAGGAGGGAACTGCTCTATCCAACTGAGCTACGGGACCACTGATTTCAAAAAGCAGAGCTCTTGTTTAGTGTCAAGAATTTTCTCAATTTATGAACAAGGTGTTAATTTAATTAGCTGCTTAAATATCAATAAAGTCTTTAAGGTTTTCCTCTATACTACCGCAATTAGCTGTGATAACTCTTTTCATCCATTGGATAGCAGCGATAGGATGTTTGCCAATAGTGGTTTCATCTGAAAGTGTAACACCGGCAGCACCTTCAAAAACAGCATTTGCCACATCAGATATTTCAGCTCTGGTAGGGGAAGGGTTGTTGATCATAGAATCCAGCATTTGGGTAGCGACAAAGAAGGGTTTGTTGTGTAGCCTACACTTGCTTCCAATATATTTCTGGAGGGAAGGGAGAGCCGGAATAGAGACTTCGATCCCTAAATCTCCTCGGGCAATATAGAGATAATCGGAGATAGCGATAATCTCGTCTATGTTTAATAGTGATTTGGCATTCTCGAATTTAGTTAAAATATTAGGCTTATGCTTAAGATTAAGTGTTAATTGGAAGTCAATAAACTCTTGAACATCGGTAGCAGAGCTTACAAAAGAGAGGGCAAAGAAATCCGGGTTAAGATTAGCGGTTTGATTGATTATCTCTTTATCGGCAGGTGATAAGAACTTGAGATGTAGGGACTTACCCGGTATGGAAAAATGGCAATTGTCTCTTAGGATATTATTGTTTTCCACAGTAAGTGTTGCATAGTCGCCACTTATTTCTTCTATGAATCCGCGAAAATCACCATCTTGCAGGTAGAATTTATCACCTTTCATTATAGCCTCTTGATGAATTGAAGTTGAGAAATAGGGGTTTTGGGCATGGGGCTGAAAATAAACTTTAAAAGTAGAATTAGCTTGAAGTTGCTGTGAGTGGGGGAGATTGTATAAGCGAATTTCAGGACCCGGCAAGTCTATCATAATCTTCACCGGTTTAGCAATATCTGTAGCTATTTTTCTAATTTGTGGCACGATAGAGTTGGCTGCAGTTATTTCTGCATGAGACATGTTTATTCTAAAGATAGTTGATCCGGCTTTTAACATCTCCTGCAATAGTTTAGCTGTTATTGTCTTAGTGTTAATAGTGGTAATTATCTCTGTCATATTCTTCTTTTTAGAAGGGGGTAACTTCTTTATGACGCAGAGTTTTAAGATTATCCAGAAGCTCTTTTACCTGTGGCTGTAAGTCTTCTATAGCACCATCATTATTGATTATATAATTCGCCTTAACTTCTTTGACATAATTAGGTAACTGACTATTTATCTTGAGCATAGCTTGCTCTTCATCTAACTTATTACGTGCCATTAATCGTTTGAGCTGAATATCTTTGGTTGTAGAAACAGTGATAATATAGTCGAAATGGCTTTCTAAATTTGCTTCAAAAAGAAGAGGAACTTCGAAGAAAATCTGTTTCTCAGTGCAATTTGAAACAAGTTCTTTCATCATTAAAAGAATATAAGGATGGGTGATAGAATTGAGTAATTTAAGCTTTCTCGGATTGCCAAAGACAGCATTGCCTAACTTAGTTCGATCAACTTGATTATTGATAACAATATCACCTCCAAATTCCTCAACTAATCTCTGCTTAACAGTGAAAAGATTGAGTACTCCATGACCTAACAAATCTGTGGAGTGAATCTTAAAGTTTTGTTGCTGAAGAAGTTTTACTAGCTCTGATTTACCGGAGGCAATACTTCCTGTAATCCCGATTATAAGTGGTCTTGACATGATTTAAATCTCCATAGGAGCAGTTTCCACTGCTTTTAATAGTTGTAAAAATTGGACATTATCTTTGACATTATGGACTCTTATTATATCTATTTTCTTCTGAAAAGCTAAGGCGGTTGTAGCCAATGTTCCGGGTTCTCTATCTTGTGGGGCAGAAGGATATATCTTGTTGATGAAGCCCTTGCGAGAAGCACCAAGCATGATAAAACAACCCAGAATATGGAGTTCATCTAAGCGTTTTAGCAAGGTAAGATTATGTTCTAAGTTCTTACCAAAACCGATTCCCGGATCTATTATTATTCTGTTTATAGAAATGCCATGGTTGCGGCAAAACTCAATTCTCTCTATAAAGAAATCAATTACCTCATTCATGACATTAGCATAAGTGGGGTTTTGTTGCATTGTTTCAGGGGTGCCTTGCATGTGCATTAAGCAGATTTTGCTGTCAGGAAAATCTTGCAAGACTTTTATCATTTCCGAATCTCCCTGTAATGCTGTGATATCGTTAATAATATTGGCTCCGGCGGTTAAGGCTTGTCTGGCAACTTCTGCTTTATAGGTGTCAATAGACACGCAAGCGTTGCTCTTGATTTTGATGCCTTCAATAACAGGGATTATCCTTGCCAACTCTTCTTCTAAAGAGACTCTGGATGAACCGGGTCGGGTAGATTCACCACCGATATCAATAATATTCGCTCCTTCGTCTATTAAAAGAAATGCGTGCTTAATTGCTTCAGCAGTATTAAAATGTTGCTTCCCATCAGAAAAAGAATCAGGTGTTACATTAAGGATACCCATTATTTTGGGCATGTAATCTTGACCTTTATCTTGCAGACTCCAGTAGAGAAGTTGGTTTCTGAATGTATGAAGGTTAGAACGGATTTCGGGAAGTCCCATTGAGGTGTAGTGTCTCATTCTGGTAATTAGTGAAAGTAGTTTATTTGCCCCACCCATAAAGAGCAGGTTGGTCATCTTCTTTTCACCTTCTACTATGCCCTTGCTCATTGCTACATCTGCCCCAATAATTAGAGCTTCTTGTTTGAGAATATTGGCAGCACCGGTGGGTATGTTGTGAAGAAGAAGTGAGCGTCCGACTGCTTTAGGTGCCATGACTTCAATGCCTTGAGAAGATACACCGATTTGTCTTAAGATATTGCGAGCATCCTCAATGGTGTTTATCGTAATGATTCTATCTTTCATTTAGTTTCTCCCGAGTTCTATATTTATGTCGCCCCTGCAGGGCTATTTGTAACTATCAATCTTACAAGGGGCTTGCTCCCCTTGCTGACAAATGTCGTTCTTTCAGAACTTTAAGAGGTTTAGTCTCATTATATAATCAGCATAAATCTGGGTAATCTGCGGACAAATTCTTCATTCTTATTTTTTCATCCGTGCTTATCAGTGTTATCTGTGGCTAAAACTCTTTATTTCTATTGTTGATTAATATCCACTAACTTATTCTTATATTCTAGGACATAAACCCCTGACTTCATTGCTTTTAATTTACCATCTTCATCAGCTTGTTGTAAAATATCTATTACCCAGATGGCAAGTTCGCTATTGCCTTCTATGTTTTGTAAAGAACCTTTAATTTTGCCATCGCGAATCTCAAAGTAGATTTTACACATCTGCGAAACTTTCTTGGACGGGTCAAATTCTTTTCCGGCAAAGAGGTTTCGAACTAGGGAGTCATCGCCTCCGAAGCTGGTATCTTTGAAGAAATCGCTAGTTCCTGTAAAGGAGATAAAGATTGTATCTTGTTTAGTTTTGCTAAACTTCTTAGTATCTATTTTGATTGGATCGTTATCCCCGAGAGATTCATGAATATCGTGAACATCATAGTCGATAATATGAGAATGCGGGGCAACAACATCTCTGTTACGCTGGGCATAAGTTGAAGCAGTGTGAGTTCTCTCTTGGAAGCGCTCCTGATCATCATCGTCAAATAGATTAAAGCTAAAATCTTCATTGACATCAGATTTATCACCCTCATCTACAGTAGGGGTCATGAATTGATCAATAGGAATAGAAGTCGCTTTTTTCTGCTCTATTTGGGCAGTTTTAGCTTGAACCTCCGGTTCCACAACCATTTTCACAACTTCCACTTTCTCAACTTCTATATCTAATTCTTTGACTTCATACGGTTGATAATCAGGTATCTCCATACTATAAAGAAAGAGGAGAGCATGGAGCAGAATAGATACTACTAAGGGTATTACGAAGTTCTTTTTCATCTCTATTCAACTGCGAATCTGGTTGGGTAGGAGATTCTTTTAGCTCCTACTTCAGTGATAATATCATGTACAGGAACAATGTTTTTCCACTGCACCTCTTCATCTACCCAAATTTCGACTTTTGATTCTGGTTCTATGATTAATCTTTTTCTCATTTCATCAGTGAAGTCAACCTTATTAAAGCGTTTATCTTTATTATCTAAACAGATCTCATTTTCTTTATTGAGGATTACTTTGATAATATTTCCGGAGGGAAGCTTGCTGGTGCTTACAGATTGAGGCAAGGTAACGCCAATCGAGTTGATGTTGACAAAGTTAGATGAGAGAAGTAAAAATATGATTAAAAGAAACACCACATCAGTCATGGAAATAAGTAATGTTGAGGTTATCTTCTTCTTTTTTACATCTAATTTCATGATTATTTCCTGTTACTTTCTCTATGTTTGAGAATAAGGTGATGAGCAGTCTCTTCAATCTTACCGGCTGTTCCTTCTATTAAAGAAACAAAATAGTTATTAAAGACCAAAGCAGTAATGCCGACAACTAAGCCTCCAATGGTAGTTAACATCGCTTCCCAGATACCGTTAGCTAACATACTGATATCAACCCCACCTTGGGAAATACCAATATTCATAAATACTTTCACCATACCGGAAGCTGTTCCTAAAAAGCCAATAAGCGGAGCAATAGCAGAAAGAGTAGATAAAACACCAATATGCTTTTCTAAAGTTTTAATCTCCATTTTTGCTCTGTTCTCCATCTCTTCATTCGCGTCTTTTTCTCCATAGGTAAGGTACTTTATCCCTACCTTTAAGGTGTTAGGAAGAGGTGAATCAATTATAGTAGAATCTACATATTCTGTAATGTCTGCTATGCTGTTTAAAGCTTCAAACTCTCTTATGAATTCATCATCTTTCTTTTTTGCTTTGTGAAGTACAAGAAATCTCTCAATTATTACGGCTAGTGTTATTACCGAAGCAAACAATAGCACATACATCAATATTCCGCCACGAGTTATAAACATTAAAAATCCTCCGAAATTTATATTATTTCCAACTATTTTAATTCACTGATAGAACTAGAATTGCACTCTTTTAATATTAAACGTTAAATTTTCTTTATGTTACCATCAACATCTAAAGGTGCTTGAAACTCTTGTTCTTCTAACTTTTCCATCTCTGCTAAAGCTGAATTTAACATTCTGACTCTTTCACTATAAGGAATAAAAGCAGACTTAAAACCATTGATAATGATATTCTTGACATCCTTGTAAGAGATGTTTAACTTGTCAATAACAAACATAAATTCATCGGTTACAGTAGTGTTAGAGACTGTTCTGTTGTCTGTGTTTAAAGTAACTCTTAATCCATAATCAAGGTAGAATCCAAAAGGATGAACATCTAAAGAAGGAACCGCTTTGGTGTGGTAGTTGCTCTTGAAACAGATCTCTAAAGGGATTCTATGATCATTAACATAGTTTAGCAAATCACCATCTTCAATTAATCTGGTTCCATGTCCAATTCTGTGTGTTCCACAATAGTGTAAAGCTTGATGAATGCTGTCTGGACCATACGCTTCACCTGCATGAATTGTGATGTTGAGGTTATTGCTTAAGGCTAATCTAAAAGCTTCAGCATGGTCTTTGGCAGGGTAGTTATATTCCGAACCAGCTAGGTCAAAACCGATCACGCCTTTATTCTTGTAAGCCACTGCTAACTCTGCTAAACGGAGAGATGTAGCAGGATTAATATTTCTGATTCCGCAAATTATGACAGCAGTTCTGATATTATACTTTTTCTCTGCATTACGTAATCCACGCAGTACAGCATCGGAAATTTCAGTTAGTTTTAAGCCATTATTAGTGTGGAGAATAGGAGAATAACGCACTTCAATATAACGCACATTCTCTTTAGCTGAATCTTCTGCTAATTCAAAAGCAGCTCTTTCTAATCCTTCTATATTCTGTAACACTAAGTTAGTGATATGAAAACCTTGCAAATATTCATCTAAACTCTTGCATTCATCGCCACAGGAGATCATTGCCAAAAGCTTGGCTCTATCCATTGTCGGTAACTTTATATTATTCTTTTTCGCCAGGTCTAAAATCGTGTCCACTCTGACGGAACCATCTAAATGAACATGTAGGTCTGTCTTAGGTAACTTCTCTATAAATTCTCTAGTTAATTTCACTTTTCCTCCCATAATTATCTTAATATGTAAGTATAATCGGATGGCGTATATTTGTCAAAGAAAATAATATTAATTAATAATTAACAGTTAATAATTAATAATTGAAGAAAAGACTTTTACGCGAATTAGCACTAATTGAAGCGAATTTCAAGAATTAAATGCATGTTGAATTGTTGATTTGTTTAATTGTTTAATTGATTGATATCGGTTTTGAGAGCTCCTAAATCCCCTTGGGGATATATAGTTTAGCCCGGTGGTTGAATCCTTGTATTCGAGGATTAACCCCGGGTACAGATGCATAAAAAAAGATCTATCCCTGAAGGGGATTAATAGAGCAAACAGTAAGACTATTTAGGACTGGATATTTGCACGAATTATTAGCAGACTGAGACCTCTTGAAAATCCTCATACCTCCTTTGTATTCAGAGGGTTTCAAGGAGGGTGGTAGCGGAACTGACTGTTAAGGTTTTAATTGATAAGACGCAAAATGTTGTGTCTTTACAAATCTAATAAAATAGGTAAAACGCTAAATAAATTCAAAAGAACTAAGATTTATCTTGACATAATTGGCAGGGGTGTTAAGTTAGGATAATAAGAAAGATGTGAAAGCATCTACCTAGCGATTCTGCCCTTGTAGATATTGTGTAGGTTTGAATATTAAGAGCAGTTATACAGATGTATAATTTATAATAGATTAAGGGCGGATGTAACAATCCGCCCTTATTTTTGTTAAACCGAAAAAAACTAAATTAAAATGGAGGTTTCTTATTATAAGAATAAGAAGAGGAAGTGCCAAGACGAAAGAAGTGGTACCTAAGGAAGCAGTTAATGAAGAGATTTCTGCAAGAGAAGTTAGATTAATTGACGCTGATGGCCAGCAAGTTGGCATTGTAAGTATTGCGAAAGCTCGGGAACTCGCCGAGCAGTCGGGAATGGATGTTGTGGAGATTTCTCCCTCAGCCAGACCACCTGTATGTAAGATAATGGATTTTAGTAAATACTATTATCAAAAAGAGCGTAAAGCTCGTGAAGCAAGAAAAAATAGAGTGGAAGTTCAAGTCAAAGAGGTCAAATTTGGACCTAACACAGAAGAACATGACTATAACTTCAAGAAGAAGAACGCAATTAAGTTCTTACTTGCTCATGATAAAGTAAAGTTTACTGTAAGATTCAAGGGTCGTCAGATGGCTCACAAAGAGATAGGTGAAGAGTTACTTCTTAAGCTTATGGCTGAATTAAAACCTATAGTTGATATTGACCAACCGATAAGATCAGAAAGTAGAGTCATGTCTATGGTTCTTGCTCCTAAGAAGGATATTGAGAAACTAATTGACTTACTCGACCAAACAGATGACGAAAATGTTGAAACTGATAATAAAGAATAATATATAAAGTGGAGGAATAATGCCTAAGATTAAAACACATAGAGCTGCTGCTAAAAGATTCAAGATTACCGCAAGTGGTAAGATTAAAAGACATCATGCAAAGTCTGCTCATATTAAAACTAAGAAAAGCCCAAAACTGAAAAGACACTTGAGAGACTCTGCGATCGTCAGAGAATGTGATGTACCAAGACTAAAGAAAATGCTTAGCGGCATGTTTTAAAAAAGGAGTTAAAAAATGGCAAGATCGAAAAATTTAGTTGCTTCAAGAGCAAGAAAAAAAGGCAAACTTAAGCTAGCGAAAGGATACAGAGGTTCCAGACATAGGTTGTATAGGATTGCAGCCCAGACTGTGGAGAAAGGTTGGGGTTACGCTTATAGAGACAGAAAACAGAAAAAAAGGAACTTCCGTAGATTGTGGATTACTCGTATTAATGCTGCTTGTCGTATCGAAGGTATCTCCTATAGCAAATTCATCAATGCTCTTCATAAAGCAGAAATTAATGTTAACAGAAAAGTGCTTGCTAACTTAGCATGGCATGATAACGAAGCTTTTGTGCAATTAGTGGCTATTGCAAAGAGAAACTTGGAAGCTTAAATGAAAGAGAAGCTTCAGCAGATAATAAAGAAGGCAGAATCAGAGCTAAATTCTATTGTTAAAAAACATGAATTGCTAAACGCAAAGTCTCAAATAGTCGGCAAGAAGAGTGAACTTAACTCTTTGATGAAGAATATTAAAGATGTTGCTCCTGAGGAACGCCGTGAATTTGGTCAATTAGTCAATGAAGCAAAAGATTATCTGCAAGATTTGATCGATAAGAGAAATCAGTATATCGATGAATTAGTATATAAAGAACAGATTGAATCTTCCCGCCTTGATTTAACAATGCCGGGAAGAAGAACTGTTCAAGGTGGCTTGCACCCTCTCACCAAAATCTGGAGAGAAGTGGAAGACACCTTTATTAGTATGGGATTTGAAATTGCTGATGGCTATGATGTGGAAGATGAGTTTCACAACTTTGATGCTTTGAATACTCCTAAAGACCATCCTTCCCGCAATTTAGCAGATACGTTTTATGTAAAAGATGGTGTTTTGTTAAGAACCCAAACATCAACAGTGCAAATTAGAACAATGGAAAACTATCAACTGCCGATTAAGATAATAGCTCCTGGCCGTTGCTATCGTAATGACAAAATGGATGCTTCGCATTCTCCTGTATTTCATCAGGTTGAGGCTTTAGTAGTTGCTGAAAATATCTCCTTTGCTGATTTGAAAGATACCCTAAATATCTTTGTTCACTCCATGTTTGGTAATAATGTAAAGTCACGCATCAGACCTCACTTCTTCCCATTTACTGAGCCAAGTGCAGAGATTGATATCTCCTGTGTCAGCTGTGGTGGAACCGGTTGTCGGATCTGCAAAAATAGTGGTTGGTTAGAGATGGGTGGTGCAGGTATGGTTGACCCAAAAGTGTTAGAAATGGTCGGTATTGATTCTGAAAAGTACACGGGATACGCATTTGGTTTAGGTATTGATAGAATTGCGATGCTTAAATATAATATCCCGGATATGAGAATTCTCTTTGAAAATGACCTAAGATTTTTAAAACAATATAAATAGGGTTTATGAGGAAATAATGAAAATAAGTTATAAATGGTTACGCGACTATATCAATATTGATGTAAACCCTAAAGTATTAGAAGATCATTTAACATTTGCTGGTATTGAAGTTGAAGGTATTGAAGAGATTGGTGAAGATTTAAAGCAATTTATCGTTGCTGAAGTGTTATCAGCCAAGAAATTAGAAGGTTCTGAACACTTACAGGTTTGTCAAGTTAATGATGGAACATCCGAAGTAAAGCAAGTTGTTTGTGGAGCTCCTAATTGTCGCACCGGTTTGAAGGTAGCGTTTGCTCCTATCGGGGCAGTGATTGGTGGTGAATTCAAAATCAAGAAAGCTAAGTTAAAAGGTGTTGAATCTTACGGTATGATCTGTTCAGAACAAGAACTTGGTCTTTCTGAAGAGCATGATGGTATTATGGAACTAGATGCTGATGCAAAAGTCGGTACTAATCTTGCAGAATATTTGAATTTAGAAGATATCGTGTATGATGTTGAGATTACTCCCAATCGTCCTGATCTCTTAGGAATTATTGGTGTAGCTCGCGATTTATCAGCACTTTATCACATAGAACTAAAGCTCCCTCAGGTGCAAGCTTGGAAGCGTACCGGAAATATTAAAGATTCCTTAAAACTTGAAGTGCGGAATAGTGCAAAATGTTCTCGTTATATTGCTACAGTGATAAAGAATGTTACTGTTACAGAATCTCCTGAATGGCTCAAGCAAAGACTTCTCTCAGTGGGTTTAAGGCCAATTAACAATATTGTCGATGTTACTAATTTTGTTCTCATGGAAACCGGTCATCCACTTCACGCTTTTGATTATGATAAACTAGCTGGTCATAAGATTATTGTAAGAGATGCTTTCCCGAATGAAGCTTTTCCTGCCCTCAATGGCGAATCATACAAGCTTACTGAAGATGATTTGGTGATTGCTGATGCTGAAAAAGCCGTTGGCTTAGCAGGTGTTATGGGTGGTGCCAACTCGGAAATCACAGCGACTACTAAAAATATCGTGATTGAATCTGCTTGTTTCGATTATTCAACTGTCAGAAGAACTTCCCAAAGACACAAGATATTCTCAGATTCATCTTATAGATTTGAAAGAGGACTTTCTCCGGAAACTCCCGGATTCACCAAAGATAGAGCTATTGACCTGATTCTTGACTTAGCCGGTGGTGAGCTACAGGGTGATTTCTTGGATATTTATCCTGATAACAGTGTGAGTACAAAGAGTGTGATGCTCAGACCTGCCCGCGTTAATTCATTGTTAGGCACAGAGATTCCTCTTCCGGAAGTTAAATCTTATCTAAAAGCTTTAGGTTTAGAACTGATTGCTGAAGATGATAAGAAATTAGAATATAAAGCTCCCCATTTTAGAGGTGATTTACTAAGAGAAATTGACCTAATTGAAGAGATTGTCAGGTTGCATGGCTATAATAAGATTCCGGTTAAAACAGTGGCTCAAGGGATAATGAATAAAGAGATTTTTAACTTTGCCAGAAAACTGCAAGACCTACTAGTGCAAGCCGGTTTATTTGAGATTATAAATATTACCCTTTTTGATCCGGAAAACCTGGACAAACTTAACTTGGCAGAAGAAGACTACCGACGAAACTTAATTAGACTTAAAAATCCCCAAAGCTCTCTGTTAAGTGCAATGAGAAGCACTTTAATTCCGCATGTGCTACATTGTGCAGCTTATAATCTTAATCACGGGAATAAAGATATTAGAATATTTGAGACAAATAAGATAATTCTCGATTCTGAAGTTAATTACTCAGAAGAGAGAAAGTTTGCTACCATCTTATTGTCCGGAAATAGATATGACAACTATTGGAATGGCACTAAATCTAAGTGTGATTTCTTTGACATTAAAGGTATAGCCGAAGACATTCTTGCTGCAGCCAACCTTGATGTTACTTACGAACCTTCACAAGAGAAGTTCTATACTACTAACCTTTCTTTAAATATCTGTTACCGTAAAGAGATAATTGGTTCAATGGGACAAATTGACCCGAAAATAGCTAAAAAATTTGACCTTGATACTGCCGAATTAAAACAAGATGTTTATGTTTTAGATCTCGACTTAACCAAAATGTACACATTAATGGGCTTTAAAGATAGAGAATTTACAGAACTTAATAAGTTTCCTAATGTCCAAAGAGACATCTCTTTTAATGTGGAGAATACTATAAAAGTCTCGGACATTTTACAAGCCATAGAAACTGTGAATAAAGCAGTTATAAAGAGCATTTCTCTCGTTGATGAATACAAAGGTAAAAATATCCCGAAAGGGAAAAGAAGCTTAACATTTAGTTTAACTTTGAATTCTTCAAATAAAACATTGACAGATAATTTTGTTGAACAATTAATGAGAAAAGTGATTCAAAACTTAGAAAAAAAATATAATATTGAAATGAGGTAAAAATGAATCAAGTAAATATGACTATTATAAATCAGAAGATACAAAAGCTAATTGAAAAGTACCGTGCTTTGGAAGCTGACAATAATAATAATTTGGAAACTATTTCTAAATTAGAACAGATTGTTGATGATCAGAAAAGTAACATTGCTCATCTTACTGATAGCTCAGAAACTAAAGATTTGCAAATAATGACCCATGAAGATACAATCAAAGATTTAAATCAGAATATTGATAATCTAAGAGCCAGGAGAACTGAACTAGAAGATAAAATTACTGAACTCCAAGCCTCTCTTGAACAAATTGGAAATGTAGCAAACGAGATTGATTCTAATCTTGCAGACATGTTCCCTGATTTAAACCTAACTGAAATAGATAATATCTAAAAATGAAAGAAATCCAATTTGAACTCCTAGGTAAACACTTTAGTGTTAAAACCGATGATCCGGAAAAATTGGATAGAAGTATATCTGACTTAAAGAGATTCTTACGAGAGATGACAACTGAGTACAGAAGTTTAGACCTTGATAAATTCTTACTCTTCTGTATGTTGAAGCTGACTGATCAAATGATCACCATTCAAGACCAACTCTCTCAAGTTGATTCTCAAATAGATAACATTGATATTGATTCCTTTTTAGATGAATAATTTAATTTCTGCAATATTTGTGATCTTTTTTTGAAAAAGAACTGAATAAAAACAGGGAATCGAGCCCTTAGCTGCGCCCATGCCATCTTAGTTATGGACAGGTAAAGCTGAAAAGGCAGATGCCCACCTTGAACATAGTTCTCGGATTCAATGCGGACACGGTATTGCGGAAATATTTTCTAATTAGGTAAGAATAGATCTTCTATATGAAGATATAATATAGATAAAAAGAGGATTTAATGACACCATTGTACATCGCTATTGGCATAATTATTGGTATAATAATTATGGGTATTGTATATTTTACCCTGCGAAATAAAGCATTTAGTCTAATCAGTAACCAAAAGGTTATTGCTGAAAAAATAATTCAAGAAGCTGAAGATAGTGCTAGAACACTTAAAAAAGAGAAAGTTTTAGAAGGCAAAGAAGAGTGGTTCCAACAGAAAAAGATTTTGGAAGAAGAGATCAAAGAACGCCAAAAAGAACTCAGAAAGTTAGAAAAAGCTTCTAATGACCGTCTTACTTCTTTAGATAGAAGATTAGAATCTCTGGAAAAGAAAGAGATAGGCTTAACACTATTAGAAAAAAAGAATCGAAAATATGAAGAAACTATAGCTAAACGGGCTGAAGAAGTTGAAATATTGATCGACGAACAAGTCAAAAAATTAGAAGATATAGCCGGAATGACTCACGAAGATGCTCTTAATCAACTGAAAGCAGAATTAATTGCTTCAGCTAAAAAACATACTGCCGGCGAAATTAGACAAATGATTGAACAATTGAAAATAGATGCTACAGAAAAATCAGCTGAGATTCTCGCTACTGCAATTCAAAGAATGGCTGTAGATTATGTTTCTGAATCAACTGTTTCCGTAGTCTCTCTCCCCTCTGATGAAATGAAAGGCAGAATTATCGGAAGAGAAGGTAGAAATATTCGTTCTTTCGAAAAAGCTTCCGGTGTGGATTTAATAATAGACGACACTCCTGAAGCTGTTGTTTTATCTTGCTTCGATCCTATCAGACGTGAAATTGCCAGGTTATCTTTAGAGAAATTAATTTCCGATGGCAGAATTCATCCGGGTAGAATTGAAGAAGTTATTGAAAAAACAGGTAAAGAGATGGATGAGCATCTAATTAAAGTGGGTGAAAAAGCCTTCTTAGAAGCTAATATTCATAATATTTCACCTAACATCGTTAAATTGCTTGGTCGCTTAAAATACAGAACCAGTTATGGTCAGAATGTACTCCAGCACTCAATTGAGACAGCTTGGATTGCAGGTATTATGGCTGCGGAATTAGGACTTAATCAAGAAATGGCACGCCGAGCCGGTCTCTTACATGATATCGGAAAAGCTATAGACCATGAATTTGATGGTTCTCACGCTGTAATAGGTGCTAATGTAGCACGCAAAAATGGTGAGTGTAAGACTGTGATTAATGCTATTGAAGCCCACCATGAAGATGTTCCGGCTGATACTGTTTACGCAGCGTTGATTCAAGCATCTGATGCTATTTCCGGAGCTCGTCCGGGTGCCAGAAGAGAGATGTTAGAATCCTATATGCAAAGATTGAGCAAGTTGGAAGAGATTGCCGGTTCTATTGAAGGTGTTCATAAATCTTATGCTATCCAAGCGGGTAGAGAACTCAGAATAATCGTCGAGCCAACTAGTGTTAGTGATGAGAATGCAGCCTTTATCTCCCAAGATATTGCTGCCAAAATTGAAAAAGAAGTCCAATATCCCGGCACTATTAAAGTTACCGTAATTAGAGAAACAAGACAAATAGCTGTCGCTAAATAGATGAATATATTATTCCTTGGAGATATCTACGGAAAGCCCGGTAGTGAGCTTCTGAAAAGAAATTTGAAGCACCTGATCAAAGAGTTTTCTGTAGACTTCTGCATTGCTAATTTTGAAAACCTCGCCGATGGCAGAGGAGTTACAGAAAAATGTGCAAAGCTGGCATTTTCAGCAGGAGTTGATTTTGCTACCGGTGGCAATCACCTGTGGGATAAGGCTGATTCTTTGACCTATTTAAAAGAAGAGAAAAGAATCTGCAAGCCGATGAATTATCCCAAACCGGAGATTGGTCAAGAGTTTATTAAGATAAGTTGGAAGGATAAAAACTTGATAATTGCTAATTTAGCAGGTCAAAGTTTTATGCCTCCCGCTGATTCTCCTTTTGAAACAATAGATGCTTTCTTAGCTGATAAATCCCTGGATAATAATATCATTATTGTTGATTTTCATGCAGAAGCAACAGCAGAAAAGAGAGCGCTTGGATGGTTCCTTGATGGCAGAGTCTCTGCTCTTTTAGGAACTCATACTCATGTGCAAACTGCTGATGAACAGATACTTCCGCACGGCACAGCTTACATTACTGATGTAGGTATGACCGGTGGGCATGATTCAGTCATTGGGGTTCAGAAAGATGTAATATTAGATGCTATAAAAGATGGGATTCACAGACCTTATATGGTTTCCCAACGCGGATTAGAGATAAACGGTGTCGTCATTGAACTAGATGATATCACAAATAAAGCCATAAAGATAATAAGAATTAGGAGATGCTTTGATGGAGAAAATTCTAAAAGCCAAACCTTTAATTAAACATAAATATCAAGAATTAAAGCTTGAATTTGAAAAGTTACCAAAACCTTTAGTCATGAAAGTTATAAGATTGGGACAAGATCCTGCCTCTGCTTTTTATGTTCAAAATATTGTAAATCAAGGGAACAAATTAGGCGCAGATGTTGAGCTTGTCACTTTGGATGAAACTACTACACAACCTGAATTAATAAGATTAATTGAACAGTTTAATCAAGATGATTTTGTAGATGGTATTATGCTTCAGAAACCACTGCCTAAACATATTGATGAATCTAAAATCAATTATTTGATTAAACCTACAAAAGATGTTGATGGTTTTCACCCTATTAACCTTGGAAAACTCTTATTAGGAGAAGATGGTCTTTTCCCTTGCACAGCTACTGCCTGTTTGACAATGATGGAGTATTACGATATTGACCCATGTGGGAAGCATATTGTCATTCTGGGAAGAAGTAATGTCGTGGGTAAGCCTCTTGCTAATATGCTTTTGCTCAAGAGAAAAGCAGGGAATGCCACAGTTACGGTATGTCATAGTAAAACTACTAATCTAAAAGAAGTTACTAAATGTGCTGATATCTTAATTGCTGCGATTGGCAAGCCAAACTTCGTAACGGATGAGTATATCTCCGATAGCTGTATTGTCTTAGATGTGGGTATTAATGAAGTAATTGATTCTGAAGGCAAAATTAAATATGTGGGTGATGTGGATTACAATAGTGTTTTTGGTAAAGTAATTGCGATAACACCTGTTCCTAACGGAATTGGCTCAGTTACTACTTATGAGTTGTTTAAGAATCTGCTAAAAGCTAAAATTATCTCATAAAATGAAAAATACATTGACTAAATTAAACAAACTACAAAAGTTAGCTTAAATATTATAATATTAATGATCTTGGGAGGATGTTAATGCGTAAAGCTTTAAAAATGAGTTTACTTTTAGGAACTATAGCGGTTCTATTAGCTCTTACAGCATGTGGAGTTGATGGAGATTATAAAAGCAATAGTGCTCCTGAAATAAGAATTACTTCATGGGAAGGTGTTGAGACTGGCACTTCAGTATCTGAAATAGATAGTTTAGTGTTTCAGCAAAGAATTTATTGGAATGCTAATGATAAAGATGGCATAATTGCAGGTGTAGCTTACAGAATACTTGATGAAAATGGAACGCCTATCGCAACTCCCGGTAATGCCGTGATTGACGAAATAGGTGATATTGAATCTATAAATTATCAAGGAAGTGATTTAACAGGCTGGGTTGTGCATTACAAAACCGGTGCTGATGAAAACATCCCTTTAACTTCACCGGACGCTAAAAGAACTATCTGGTCTAAAAGACAATATGCTGTGATTAATTTCCCGGCAAATGAAGATGGTCACGCAACAGAAAGAATTAGTAGCTTCGAAGTTATCTGTATTGATAATAGAGGAGCTGTGAGTAATATTGCCAGAAAGAGTTTTAAAGCTAAATCTTCTTTACCCGGCTGTATTCTTTCTACCTCAAGAGGTAACCCGGGTGGAAAACAAGTTGGTACAGGTCTTTATCTTACCTTCTCAATGAGTACTCCTGTGGGAGACCCATTCTCCGTTCCCGGCGCTGACTATTTTGAATATAAAGTTGAAAAAATCAACAAAGCTGATTCAACAATTATAAGCACAACTGAATGGTTTAACACAAAACTTGAAGCTAAAGTAAATGAAGTTAAGCTTACTAAATTCACTAATCCTGCCTTATCTCCTGATTTTGCAGAAGATGGTGTTACTCAAGAGACAGTTACACGCGTTACTGCTCATGTTTATAACTTAGCAGGCGTAAGATCAGGTGAGTCAATTATTGAATTCGCCGTGAAAGAGGGTTTTCACCCTAGAACATTAATTTATCCGGAAAAAGTATATGCTTTGGGAAATCATCATTATAGAGATTATGTTGAACCAAACGATTTAGAAGTTTACCCATTTATTTTAATGAGTGATTCAGCAGATAGATATGCTACTCGTTTCTTCAGAGATACTCAAGGTCGCAGGACTGCTATCAACTCTTCTAACTTGAAAGTATATGCAACTTGGGGATATTGGGGTCAATTCGGTACTCCTCCTACTTCCAGTTCAGGTGCTACAGTGTTCTCTGAAAGCCCTTATGATACTGAAGTTGGTCATGTTTTAAATGATGCAGATAATAAAGACTATTACTCTGAAATTGTTGCCTTTGATATTCGTTTTGATGGTGCACCTTATGATTTCTATGCCTTATCACAAGATCCGGATAATATGGTTACTCACAGAGATGGTACACAATGGCTAAGAGTTCCTAAGAATAGTGTTTGGTCAATTTCTAAAGGATTAGAAGTAAATAACCTTTCTTCAGGCTTGCACACATTAGAAGTTAGTGCAGTTGACTTGCAAGATGAATATGATCCTGATCATGCAGTATTAGAGTTTTATTTAGTTGATTTTATTCCGGAAGCAGAAAGATCAGGTGTTATGGTAATTGAAGCTTCTAATTTCCCAACACCTAACAATATTAACTATACTCAGACTTATGTCGATTCTGTTTATCAAAGCGCTTTAAGTGGCTTCTCAGGTGTTGATTTCTTTAATAGAAAAGCGATAAACCAAGTTTTAGGAGTTTCTAAAGATGGTTGTAATTTAGCTTATTCTGATTTGCAAAGATACAAAACAGTTATTTACCGTGAAGAAATCGCCGGAACTAGTTACTTTACCAGTGATTATGATGCTTTTAAGCTTTATGTTAATGATGGCGGTGACATTTTACTTAGTGCTGCTCAAAACCTTAAGAGTATCAATGACATGATGATTAACCGTGGTAGAAATATGTTTAGAAATTACTTTGGTATTGATTACAGACAAGCTGCTGTAATTGGTTTAAAGCAATCTCCACCAACACCATATTTCATAGGAGCAACCCCAACAAATGCGGTAGCAAGCTTACCAAATTTACCGGAATTAAATCTTGATTTAAGTGAGCCTCATAACTATGTTCTTAATTTAAGACAAGGTATGACTGATATTTCCTACTTTGCAGAAGATTATGCAACACCGGGAGATAATCAAACAAAGGTTCTTTATAGAGCTAAGATTAAAGATATTAATCCTGCTACCGGTAGCTTTGCTCCAGCTGACCAAGAAACCTATGATTTGTATAATAACCTACCTCTCGCTGTGGCAAAGGTTACCCCTAAAAACAAGTGTATTGCTTTTGGGTTCCCAATTTCCTTTATGCATGAAGCAGAGATAATTCAATTATTTCAGAGTATCTTAAACGACTAAATAATGATAAAATTATAAACTAAAATGGCAACCTCCGGGTTGCCATTTGTATTTAATGAACTAACTATAAAATGGAGATAAAATGAAATTAATAAGAAACTTAATTGGATTTGTAATGTTATTACTAATTGTTGTTGGCTGTAGTAATAAATCAGCAAC
>JBAYZI010000014.1:0-31570 GCA_041672585.1 Cloacimonadales bacterium (SeqCode)
TTAGATGCTATTTTAAGGTAATATTCCATTGCGGTTACTCCGGCTTCACTGGCAAAAGTAGCAGTCCAAATCTCTTTTTCTGCATCATATTGCACAGCATCTCCGCCGGCAGCCCACAAGAAAGGAAGCCAATCATAGGCAGCTTGGGGTCCATTGGCTAAGATCATCCCATAATTATCTTTGCTCGGATCACTCAGCTTTCCGGCAAATTCATAAAGTTCATCCCAATCCCGCGGTGCTTGATTAGGATTTAACCCTGCCCGCTTGAATACATCTTTACGATACATCAAGATTCTCACTAATGTTTCATAAGGAAGCATCCAGATTTTCTCTTCTTCTTCACCTTTAATTTTTCTCTTGATTACCTGCCAAACAGGTTTCTCTACCCGTAAATTCATTAGTTCAGAATCTTCGCGAACAATGAATTCATCTAAAGGATAAAGAAAGTTATTTTGAATATAAGTGTCACTCTGACGGAAATTAACATAGAGAATATCAGGAGCTACACCGCCGGCAATTGCCATTAAAGGACCTGAATCTAAATCCATCCCTTCAATCTTAATCCCTGAGAAAGAGTGCAATTCAATGTTAGGATACTTCTCCTTAAATGCTTCTATAACAGCAATGTTGGCTTTAGTGTAAGCATCGCTTTTCCTGGGATCAGGTAATTCAAAGACCTTTAGCATCACTGGATCAGCATAAACTAAAGAGGTATCTAATAGCATAAATAGACATAAAGAAAAAAACAGAGACTTTAAATGTTTCATTACACTCCAATCTACATAATTATTATAAAATTTATTCTAAATATTATAGTTATTCAAATTCTATTCCAAATTATGCTCTCTTCTTTTTTTTGTCTATAAATATATTATTTGCCGGTGAAATATTGCTTTGTTTTACATTCAGACATTTCGCACTTCTCTATGATTTTCTTATGATTTCCTTGGGTCATTAGAGGGAAATCCGTATAATTCTCAATAAACATACAGGTAGGAAGTGAGAGTGAAGAGGGAGTTTTACCCAAAAGAGTGAAAAAGAAAAAGGGAAAAGTTGCGGTATTGTTTCCCCCCTTCGCTCCGTAGGTGCGATACATAAATCTTCATTACGTTACGATGTTATTGTCATCTTTTAAAATCAGAGGTGCTAAGAAATATTAAAAGTCGTAAGTAGGTTTAGAATTTATAATATTCAAACTGTTGAACTTTATATTTCGGAGCTGAATCAGCTTCTTCTACTTCTGTGCTAAGCTGTTGATGAATATATGGTTCAATTCTTTTAAATTCAGCTAAAGAGATTAAGATAAAAGAGACCAGCAGGGCAGTGCCGACAATACCTAACTTGCTGAAAGGTTTGACGATAAGGTTATCCCAGCGGGTAGGTAAGAAGTGAAATAGATAGGCAACAGCTAAGAAGATGCCAATTACGGTAAACTCCTGTGACCAGCCTAGAAGCTGATTAACTTGGATATTGGTGAAGATAGCAGAGAGCATTTCCCAGGCACTTTGGATAGAATTAGCCCGAAAGAAGACCCAGGTTAAACAAACAAAGTTGAAAGTCATCAGCCACGCAAAAGGTTTATAGAAAAGCTTGAGCAGGAAGTTGGTGTTTAATAGTTCTGAGAGCTTAGTCTGACTCCACATTCTGTGAATAATCAGAGCTAAACCGTGCAAGCTTCCCCAGACTATATATGTCCAAAAAGCATTAGGTCGCACATGCCACAAGCCACCCAGTACCATAGTAATCATCAGGTTAAGATAGGTGTTTCCGCGTCTATTCCCCCCTAACGGGATATAGAGATAATCTCTTAACCAGGTGGAAAGAGAGATATGCCAGCGGTTCCAGAAATCTTTGACGGAGCTTGCTTTGTAAGGAAGATTGAAGTTCTCGGGAAGGTCAAAACCAAAAAGTTTGGCGATTCCGATAGCCATGTCTGAATAAGCAGAGAAATCACAGTAAATCTTGATAGCATAAGCATAGACCGCAATAAGATTAGCTGTTCCACTAAAGCCGGTAGGGTTACTAAAAACGCTTTGAATATAGTTTAAAGCTAAGAAGTCTGCTATAATTACTTTCTTGAAGAGTCCGTTGAAGATTCTCATAATAGAGGAAGTTACTTCTAATTGGGTAACACTTTTCTTCTTATTAATTTGGGGTAAGAAGTAAGAAGCACGCACGATAGGACCTGCCACTAATTGCGGGAAGAAACTGACAAAGAAGGCAAAATCTAAGAAGCTTTTTACCGGTTTTAGTTTCTTGCGATAGATATCAATAGTGTAGCTCATGGTTTGGAAAGTGAAAAAGGAGATACCGGCAGGAAAGACGATGTTGAGGAGATTTACTTCAGAACCACACACTGAGTTAAAACCGACAATAAGGTAGTTTGTGTATTTGAAAAAGGAGAGCGTTCCCAGATTCCAAATAATGCTCAAAATAAGGAAACCTTTAGCTTCTTCCCGATGTTTATAAATTAAGCTGCCGATAATGAAGTTAACATAAGCGGTTCCTAAAAGAAGCAATAAAAAGACACCGGAAGTTTTGTAGAAGAAAAAGAGTGAGAAAAGTAATAAATAGGTTGTTCTGAGCTTTACCTTTTTGAATACTAAAGGGTAGCCTACTAAAGCAACAGTTAAGAAAATTAGGAAGATAGGTGAGTTGAATTGAATAGGATCAGTAGCATTGTAACTAACAAAGTCGATAAGTTTATTCCACATTATTGCCTCTTTAGATACGTCTGATATTCTTGCATAAACTTATCATAAAGTAAATCACCAAAATACTTAGCACCTTTGCGCGTAAAGTGAGTATGATCAGGGGTAAGAAGTCCTTGCGTCCTCAGCTTTACATTAGAATTCTCGCCACCAAGAGCAGTAAATAGATTAAAAAAGCCTACTTCACTATCTTTGGCAATTCTTTGCTGCTCCTTAATTAAATAGGGAATGTCCGGAGAGCTAACCCACAGTGTGTCAACCATTGCCCCACGATCACCCATACTGATTAAAAGAATAGGAGGAGCAGGTTTAAGCTGCTGCAAATGCTTAATATTGTTCTTCATGGCGATACGGTACCAGCTATAATCCTGCATAATGGGGTCAGTAACATTAGCACCATAATGCAGAATAAAAAGGTCATAATTAAAGTGATTATTAAACTGTTCTAGAATATCTAATTGGAGATGAGTGAAGTTGTTTCCCTTATTTCCCCGAATTGAAAAGTTATCTACATAGACTCCTCTCTTATCAGAAAAATCAACTCCATAGACATAGCAAGTATCTTGTGGGTAATAACTTATTGCCAAATATTTGATTAAACTATCTGAGAGGGTGATGAACTGAAGTTGGTCAGAAGTGGAAATAATAGTTCTAAGTGTATCATTGTTAATTACATACTCAATTGGCATATCCTCTTTTTGATTAAGTAATATTAACGTTGGTTTACTAAGCTGATTGCCGTCCATCATACTATAACTGTGCCAACTCACGCTCTTTTTGACATAGCCCAAACTATCTGTTTTCGGTAAAGAGGGCATAGCAACATTGCCGAATATACCCAACGGAAACTTGCGTTCTTGAACCTTGCTAATACTGTATTCACGCCAATTAGAGCTAAACTTATGCTGAATGGAAGATCTAAATTGACTTAGAACAGAGACTGCCGGAACAAAGCCAACACCTTCGCCTCCTAAAGAGTCTTGCCAACAGCTTCTAAAGTTATTAGTTCCGAGATCTGATTCTGTAATAGAATCTCCGAAATAAGCAATTCTCAGCTTATTAATCTTCCCTTGTTGAAGAGCTTCTAACTTAGTAAAGAACTCTGAAATATTGGTAAAGTCATCTCCGTCTGTAATTTCAGAAAAGGCTACCGGTTTAATCTTCTTTACATACTTCTTTTTAGGTGGTTTAGTTGTGTGAGTCTCTGAAGGAGAAGTGGTTACTTCAAGAGAATCGCTTGCTTCTACATAGATTACAGAAAGTGAGTCTTGTTCCTTCTCACTAAAATAATCAAATTTAGGCATAACCGTATAGATTGCCATAACAACCACGGTTATTATGGCAATTATGGCTATTTTCGCAAATTCACTTTTCATATATTCTATTTAAACTGATTAATTGTCCAAGCTAAAGCATCTTCTAACATCTTGAGAGGAGGCTGTTTAATTAAATCTTGTTCCATTAAAACTTGCATAGTTCTTCTGGCATCATTAATATCTCTTTTAGCTAAATCAAAGACTTGCTGATGAGTCAGATGTTTAGTAGCTACTCCATCTTTAATAGCTTGCATTGCCACATCTGCAGCTTCTTGTGGAAAGACTTCTGCTTCATCCATAGTCGGGATAATATTGTTAGGGTTAATCCCTCTTCTTTCTGCATAATTAGCAAGAGAATGCGCAGCTGCGATTGCCATGTTATCTGTTATTTTAGTTGCTTGAACTAGTAAAGCACCTTTGAGGATACCAGGGAAACCAAGAGAATTATTCACTTGATTAGGAAAGTCTCCTCTGCCTGTGGCTACTATAAAAGCACCTGCTTCTTTAGCTGCATAAGGGTAGATTTCGGGGATAGGATTAGCACAAGTAAAGACAATTGCCTTGCTGTTCATCTTCTTGATCCACTCTGGCTTAACAGTGTCAGGACCCGGTTTAGAAACTGCGATTAGCACATCCGCATTAACCATGGCTTCTTCTATAGTGGTAATCTTCTTAGGGTTGGTCTTTTGGCAAAGCTCCCATTGGCGATAAGTAGCCGGATTGTCTTTATATCTGGTTCTGTCAGTAGAAAGAGCAGCTTTAGAATCAAAGATAATCATATTCTCACCCGGCATTCCGGCAGCCATGAGAATCTTAGCAATAGTTGAATTGGCAGCTCCTGCACCCATAAGAACAGTTTTGACCTTGTGAATCTCTTTATCTGCCAGTTTTAAAGCATTAATCAAGCCGGCAAGTGTTACAGAGGCAGTACCTTGAGCATCATCATGCCACACTGGAATATCACAATCTTTGCGTAATTCATCTAGGACTTTATAGCAGTTTGGTTGGGAAATATCTTCCAGATTAACTGCCCCAAAAGAAGGCTCTATCATCTTAACAAAATCAATTACTTTGTCTGGATTGGGCTTGCCATCTTTATCACGATTATTAATGCAAAGTGCTACGGCATCTACTCCACCTAGGTACTTCATCAAAAAAGCCTTGCCTTCCATCACACCGAGTCCGCCAAACTTTCCGCAATCACCATCACCCAGCACGCGTGTTGAATCTGAAACTACAGCAACTAAGTTTCCTTTATTGCTCATGTTATATGCTTCTGCCGGGTTATCTCTTAGGGTTGTTGAAACTTGAGAAACACCTGGCGTGTACCAGACATTAAACCAGTTGAAACCATAGACTCCTGCTTTAGGAACTGTTTGCATCTTACCACCATAGAAACGGTGAGCCTGCTCGGACAGCTTCTTGAGAAAGATAGTTTGAGCTTTTGCTTTCTCTTCTTCTGTAAAGTTTTTAGGGAATATCTCTCTTAAATTTGATAAATCGATTTTAATCTTTTCCATTACTTTCCTCTTCTGATTGATAATTCAGATTTATAAGTAGAGATAAATAGTCAAGAGAAAACGAAAGATATAAAATGAATTGACAATATATCCAGCTGTTAAAACTCAACATTAATAATTTGTTGAAAAGGAGTTTCATATGCAAGCAATGCATTTATCAAGTCTAATAGACTCTAATTTAGTGTTTTTACAAAGTGAGCTAAACGATTTGCATGAGATATATGAATTTATGTCCCGGCAAATAACAGAGAGATATCCTTTATCAGAATCTCAAGAAATTATAATTGATAGATTATCCCAAAGAAGTTTAGATGAAGGTATTCTCTTCCCGACAGGTGTGGCGATTCCTCATCTTCATTTAGATAATTTTAACGACACGGTAATCGCAGTCTTAGTTCCGGCTAAACCTATTGAAACCAAATGTGGGGTAATTAAAATGTTTGTCATGGTAATGAATGGCACTCATGATAATACTCTCTATTTAAAGATTCTTCGTTCCTTAATTAAAATGTCAAAAGATGATAAATTCTATGAAAAGCTATTATCTCAAAAAAGTGAAAAAGACTTTGTAGAATTGTTGGGGACAGGAGATTTCGCTGTTAAAGAGTCAGTTACTGTTACAGATTTAATGGAATTAAGGACAGTCTCTATCAAGAAGACTGATACAATTAAAGATTTGGGTAAGTTATACAACGATTATGATATCAACTATATTCCCGTTCTTGGGAACGATGGCAAGGTCATAGGGGAAGTAGTTTTAATGGATTATCTCATGTTGGGATTTCCTAATTATACTAAGTTTATTCATACCCTAAACTTTCTTAAATCATTTGAACCTTTTGAGAAGCTAATCAAGATGGGTTCAGAATCAGTTGAGAGCATTATGCGTCCAATGGGAGTTTCTATCACGCCGCAAACTTCTATTTATGAAGCTTTGTGGGTGATGAATAAGCATGGAAGGCATGAAATACCAATTATTGAGAATGGCTATGTTTTAGGCGTTATTACTATTAGAAATATATTTCGTAAAGTTGTTAGAGGATAAGAAATGGATACACAGATGATTTTAGCAATCGTGATTTTCGTAGGTTGCTATTTCTTTATCGCTACTGAAAAAATCAATAAGATAATTGTCGCATTGGCGGGCGCGGTAATCTATATGGCGTTGGGATTTGTTCCCCAAGCTAAGGCTTTTGCCCATTATATAGATTGGAATGTTGTATTCCTGCTTATTGGTATGATGATTATGGTCGGCGTTATTAGACGTACAGGTCTTTTTGAATATGTGGCAATATTCTTAGCTAAGAAGGCAAAGGGAGATCCCAAGAAGATTCTCTTAATGTTGTTCTTTATCACCGGAATATTTTCCGCTTTGCTGGATAATGTAACAACGGTGGTTATTATCACTCCAATCTCGATTTTGATTGCCGTGGAAATGGGGATTTCCCCCTTACCCTTTGTGATAACGCAGGCTATTGCCTCTAATATTGGGGGAACGGCAACCTTGATTGGCGACCCTCCTAACTTGATGATTGGAAGTGCTGCAGGTATTAGCTTCTTTGGTTTTGTTGAGAACCTGGCTCTGTTTGTGCTTTTTAATATGATTATCAGTTCAATCGTAATGTATCTCTTTTTCCGCAAGAAGCTTGTTGTCTCTAATGAGAGAAGAGCGAGGATTATGGAGTTTGACGAGAAACAAATGATCACAGATAAAGGTTTATTAATTTATTCATTAATTGTGTTTGCCCTGTTTCTCACTTTGTTATTTCTCCAAGATATTTTAGGCCTTCATGCAGCCACAATTGCCTTAATAGCAGCAACTGCTTTGATGTTGAGATCAAAAAAAGTCAATGTTGATGACTTTATAAGTGAAGAGGTTGAATGGGGTACGATTATCTTCTTTATAGGCTTATTTATTATGGTAGGTGCCTTAGAAGAGGTTGGAGTCATTGGCTTAATGTCCGGCAAAATTATGGATTTAACTCACGGGAATATGAAAGCTACAGCTATGAGCATGGTTTGGACAGCTGGTATAGCTTCTGCCTTTATAGATAATATTCCTTTTGTGGCAACTATGATCCCAATGATTAAAGACATATCTGCTAGCGTTGGAGTTGAGAAAGTAATGCCTCTCTGGTGGGCTCTCTCCTTAGGTGCTTGTTTTGGTGGTAATGGGACCCTAATTGGTGCTTCTGCTAATGTTATCTCTGCAGGTATCTCTAAGAAAAGTAATTATCCTATCTCTTTCTGGACTTTTACTAAGTATGGTGCTGTGATAACTGTGATTAATCTTATAACCTCTACTGCTTTTATAGCGTGGAGATACTTCTAAAGATTACTAACTCAAATTATTAAACAAAGAATATAAAAAACCCTTGCAAGATGTATCAAATTGCAAGGGTTTTAATTTATTAAATTAAAAGAAGGGATAAAAAACTTGACAACAATATTGTTCAGATTTTTATAATCAATAAGTTATAGGGTAAAGCCTGCTTAACATTGTATCACAACAAATAACTTGTGGCAAAATAGGAGTGAATATGATTAACTCTGTAAAGTTAGAGAATTTTGGTCCAATTAAAGTATTAGATTGGCAAGATATTAGTAATATTAATGTAATAATTGGCAAGAATAGTACCGGTAAAACATTTCTGCTTAAATCTCTTTATACTGCAATGAAAACAGTAGAAGAGTATAAAAGAGGGGATAACCCTAAAACAGTAGCAGAGATCTTATTAGATAAATTAATCTGGACCTACCAAACAGATACTATTGGTGATTTAGTAAATAAGGATTTTAATCCCTTATCTTTTAACATGAGCTTTAATCAAGACTCATTGCATTACATTTTTGGTAAAGATACAACAAAAAGAATCACTTCAATAGAAAATCACATTTCTCAGAGAAGTAGTAATTCAGTTTTTCTACCTGCCAAAGAAATTACTTCAATAGAGCATATAATAACAGAAAGCAGAGAAATAAAGAAGTTGTTTGGTTTCGATGATACTTATTATGATTTAGCAAAAGCTATTAGAATTCCCTCCCAAAAAGGCAAAAACTATAAAGAATTTGCTGAGTGCAGAAACAAATTAAAAGAGATAGTTGATGGTAAAATAGAGTTTGATAATAAAGCAGATAAATGGTATTATAAAAAGGGAAATCAGAAATTTCCTATAGGCTTAACTGCAGAAGGTATCAAGAAAATCTCTATTATTGATATTCTCTTAGGTAATAAGTATTTAGATAAAGAATCTATTATCTTCATTGATGAACCTGAATCAGCACTGCATCCCAAGGCAATCTCAAAGTTTCTGGAGCTATTATATACATTAAGTGAATCCGGAATACAGATATTTATGGCAACTCACTCTTATTTTGTGATTAAGAAATTGTATATTATTGCCCAAAAAATGAATAAAAGTATCTCGGGAATATCATTTAATGACTCTGAAAATGGTGAAGTCGAAGAATTTGATCTAAAACAAGGAATGCCTGCTAATTCTATTATAGAAGAATCTATTCATCTTTATAAAGAAGAGATCAATATTGGCTGGGATAATGAGTAAGATTATTACTGAATCTGGAATGGATTTTGGTCCATTTGACGAAGATTATCTATATGAAATAGAAAGAAGCGATCTTGTGGAAAGATTAAATATCAAGAAAGTCGAGTTTATTGTTTATTACAATAAAGCACTAATGTTTTTAGAAGCTAAATCAAGCTCACCTCAATCAAAACTTAATCCTATTAACGAGCAAACAAATTTCGATGATTATATTGATGAGGTAACCAGAAAATTTGCCAATTCTATAAATCTCTTCTTTTCTATTCGTCTGGGAAGATATAAAGATAAAATGGGGATCAAACTTAATAAAATAACTTTATCTCAAGCTAATATGAAATTAATATTAGTAATTAAAAATCATAAAGAAGAGTGGTTACCGCCTGTCAGTGATGCTCTTAAAATCAAATTATATGGACTTATAAGATCTTGTAACATTAATCCTTGTAATATCCTGATTATTAATTCTGCGATTGCTAAAGAAAAAGGCTTGATTAAAGATTAACTAACCTAATTTATTAAACAAAGAATATAAAAAACCCTTGCAAGATGTATCAAATTGCAAGGGTTTTAATTTATCTGTTATTTATTTATCTATTAATTGCCTCTTTCAGCATTGTTTTTTCTAATCTCTTCCAACATCTTCTCTTCCATTTGTTTCGGAACTCTTTTATAAGCTGCAAAATCCAAGGAGAATTCAGATTTTCCTTGAGTAAGAGAACGAAGGATAGTAGCGTAACCAAAGATTTCAGAGAGAGGAATTTCAGCAATAATGCGTGAGAATTGTTCATCAACTTCAGTATCAAGAATAACACCGCGACGTTGATTGATAGATCCCATGACATTACCTCTAAACTCGGAAGGAGTCTCTACTTCTATCTTCATAATTGGTTCCATGATATAAGGATTTGCTCTTCTGTACACTTCTCTAAAAGCTGCTCTGGCTGCAATTTCAAAAGCCAATTGAGAAGAGTCAACAGGATGGAAAGAACCATCATTGAGTTCAAATTCGATACCAACTACAGGGAAGCCGGTTAAATCACCTTTAAGAAGTGAAGATCTAAAGCCTTTTTCCACTGATGGGATATAAGTGCTGGGGATAACACCGCCGGTAACTTTATCTAAGAATGTACTATCGCCTTCCACAGGTCTGATAGCACCTGCGATTTTAGCAAATTGACCTCTACCGCCTGATTGCTTCTTGTGGGTATAACTGAAAGTAGCTTCAGAACCAATAGATTCACGGTAAGCAACTTCCGGTTGACCTGTTTCGATATCAACCTTATACTCTCTTCTCATTCTTTCAACATAGACATCAAGATGAAGCTCGCCCATTCCAGAAATGATAGTTTGGTTTGATTCTTCATCAACTGCATATCTAAAAGTAGGGTCTTCTTTAGAGAATCTATTGAGAGCTTTACCCATATTACCAAGAGATTTCTTGTCATTGCAATTAATTGCCAGGGAAATAATTGGCTCCGGAACATACATTGATTTGAGTGAAAGTAATCTATCTCCACTATTAAAAGTATCTCCAAGAGAACAATCTACACCAAACATGGCAATGATATCACCTGCTAATCCTTCTTCAATATCTGCCATAGAATCTGAGTGCATTCTGATTAATCTACCGACTTTAATTCTTTTTCCGGTTGAGACATTTACAATATCGGTTCCCTTTTTCACCATACCTTGATATATTCTCAAGTAAGTCAGCTGTCCGTAAACCTGATTATCTAATTTGAATGCCATAGCTACTAAATCATCTTTATTGCTATGTGAGAGAGCAACTTCTTTATCTCCGGCTTCTACATCGTAAGCATAATTAGTTATGTCTTGAGGTGCAGGAAGATAGGCAATAGCAGCATCTAAGAGCTTCTGAACGCCTTTATTTTTATAAGCTGTACCTAAAAGAACCGGTACGAATTCACGTTTGATAGTGCCAATTCTGACAGCTTCATAAATCATCTCTTCTGTTTCATTTCCTTCTAAGAATGCTTCCATTAGCTCTTCTGAGAACATTGAAGCTTGATCAATCATCTGTTCTCTTTTCTCCACAGCATAATCATAAAGGTCAGCAGGAATCTCTTTTACGATTAAAGTATCTCCGCCTGGTCCTTCATAATAAGTAGCATTCATTTTTACTAAATCTATAATACCATCAAAATGATCGCCTGCTCCAATAGGAAGCTGCATCATCACAGCATTTCTACCTAACTTTTCACGAGCCTGTGCTGTTACTCTAATTGGGTCTGCACCTGTTCTATCCATTTTATTAACAAATATTATATTTGGTACATCATATCTTTTTAGCTGGCGATCAACAGTAATTGTCTGAGATTGAACTCCGCCCACACTACATAATACTAAAATAGCACCATCTAAAACTCGGAGAGCATTTTCAACCTCTATAGTGAAGTCCACGTGGCCGGGTGTGTCGATTAAATTAATATCATAGCCTTTCCAGTTTACCCTTGTTGCTGCGGAAGCAATTGTGATTCCTCTCTCTTTCTCTAATTCCATGGAATCCATAGTAGCTCCAACACCATCTTTTCCGCGAACTTCATGAATTGTATGAATCTTTCCTGTATAGTAAAGAATTCTTTCTGATAGTGTCGTCTTTCCTGAATCGATATGAGCACTTATTCCAATATTCCTAAGTTTCGTAATGTCCATTTAATTTCCTTTTCTATTTTGCTTATTCATTCATTTAAATCCAAAAAAAAGGAACTATGTTATTTAGCAAGAAAAATTTTGTTTACAAAAAGTTAAATGAAAAAATAATATGATATTATGGCTTATTAAGCTGATTTATGATAAATAAAAAAGGTGAAAATAATGATAAAAAAATGTTTGTGTTTGCTCGTGATTCTCTTAATTGTTGCGAATTTGTTTGGACAATACAATGTCCCTAATGCCAATATTAAAGCTGTTTATGATATTGAACGACCTTCTTATTATGTGTTTAAAGAATATACTAAACAGGGGTATGAAATTAGTAATGACAGCAAGATATCTTTAAAAGAATTAGTAGCAAAAGATATTGAATTAGCAGGTAGGAAGTTTTCTCCAATTCTGAATGCTGAAAAGAAATTCTATCAGACTAATAAGATTTCTAAAGTAGATTTTAGTAAAAAGACAGAAATTCCCATTGATCTTAGTAAATATGGAAGTGGTCGAACAATCTTCTATTCGGCAGATCATTCTAAGGGAATTATGACACTAGATTATAGTGATGGGGTTGGCTTTATTTACATTGATTTTGAAAAGAATAAGATAAAGGAATATCCGAATATCAGATTAAATGGAGCAATGAGCGAGCCTCATGTGCAGTGGTTGGCAAATCAGAAAGAAGTGCTTATAACTATGATACCGGAAGGCAGGTCAAACGCCCCGGATGTTAATTCTGTACCGCAATCTCCTACTATTGAAGAAACGTCCGGGAAGATGAGTCAGATGAGAACTTTTACCAATTTGCTTAAAGATGCTAATGACGAATTACTGTTTGACTACTACTTTACCAGTCAGATAGCTATAGTTAATCTCAAATCCGGCAAGATAAACAAGATTGGTGAACCTGGGATTTACAGTTCAGTATCTGTTTCGCCAAACAATAAACTTCTCTTAATCAGTGAAGTGCAAAGACCTTATTCTTATACAGTTGCTTATTATTATTTCCCTATGACTACCGAGATTTGGGACTTACAAGGAAATGTTATAAAAGAGGTTTTCACGCGAGAACTACAAGATGAAATACCAATCGGAGGAACCTATGCAGGCGAGAGATATCACCATTGGCTTACCAGTGAACCGCAAACATTAGTATGGTATGAAGCTCAAGATAATGGTGATCCTAAAATAGAGGTCGCTTATCGCGATATTGTCTATAAATCACCTTATCCCTTCTCTGAAAAAAGCGAGTTCTTTCGAACTGAACATAGACTTAATAGCTACTCCTGCTTTGCTAATAAGAATTATATTATCTATGGTGATTATGACAGAGACAGATTATGGGTAAGAGAGTGGCTGTTTAATTTAGGAGATTACAGCAAGGTTTTAATCACAGATCAATCTGTTAACGATAAGTATTCTGATAGAGGCGAGATCTTTACTGTGTGGAATGAAAATAAGGATAAAGTGATAGTAACCAATGGCGATTTAATCTACTATTTTAATCATTCCGGTGCTTCTCCTGAAGGAAATAAGCCTTATATAGCATCGTTTAATCTTAAGACCCTGGAGTTTATCAAACTCTTTGAAGCAGATTCTGCTAAGTATGAACAGATAATTACCTTTGCAGATAAAGATTTCTCTTCTCTTATTATAGGAACTCAAGATGTAAATACCCCGCGAAATTACCAGATAGTTGATTTGAAGACAAAACAGCGTACAACGCTTACCAATAACACTGACCCTTACCCTGGATATGCCAAATTAAAGAAAGAGCTTGTCAATTATAAGCGTAGTGATGGAGTTGACCTATCAGGGGTTCTCTATTTACCTGCAAATTATGAGGGAAAAGAGAAGCTGCCTCTGATTATTCATGCCTATCCACGAGAATATGTTACTGCTGAGACTGCAGGACAGGTTTCCGGAACAGATAAGACCTTTACCTGGTTCTACGGAGATGGTATCAAGTATATGGCAATGAATGGTTATGCTGTGTTGAGCAATGCTTCTATCCCTATAATTGGCGAACCTGATGTTGTGAACGACACCTTTATTTCTCAGCTTTTAGATGGGGTTAGTTCAGCTGTGAATTACTTAGAAGGCAGAGGGATTGCCGACCCTACTAAAGTGGGTATTATTGGACATAGCTATGGAGCTTTTATGGTGGCTAATGTATTGGCTAATTCAGATATCTGCCAAGTGGGTGTCGCGAAAAGTGGAGCTTATAACAGAACCTTAACTCCTTTTGGCTTTCAAAAAGAGAGAAGAACTTTCTGGGAAGCTAAAGATTTCTATATAGAAGTTTCTCCTTTTGCTCAAGCAGACCAAATAAATGAACCGCTTCTTTTAATTCATGGTGAGAATGATCCTAATTCAGGTACATATCCCATGCAAACAAGACGACTCTATCAAGCGATTAAAGGAAATGGAGGAACTGCCAGAATGGTGATTCTTCCTTTAGAAGGACATGGCTATCAGGCTGAAGAATCTGAACTGCATGTACTTTCAGAAATAGAAGGGTGGTTTAATAAATATCTTAAACCTCAAGAAACCAAGGATGAAAATAGTGATGAATCCTAAAAAGATTATCGATGTTATTACTAATATTAAAGCTGATGTCCCCCTAGTGGCAATCACAGGGATGTGTAAGAATGCAGGTAAAACTACGTTTTTGAATTGGCTGACTGCTAACCTCTCCACACAGGGAAACATAGCTTTGCTCACTACCGGCAGAGATGGGGAAGACTTTGATTTAGTGGGTGGACATGATAAGCCCAAAGTAATCATCCCGCAAGGTTCTATCTTTGTAACGCACTCTAACATCTTAGAGAGATTCAGTGGTAAAGTAGAGATTCTGCATAAAAGTAATTATAAGGCAGGTCCTTTTAATATCTGGATAGCAAGAGCTTTACAGGAGTTAAGCACCGAGATTATTGGTCCCAGCACTGCTTCTGAACAGGTTGAACTTGCTTCTCTGATCAAAACTTATTCACCTAAATATATTCTTATTGATGGTTCTTTAGATAGAAAAGCAATCACCCTCAAGCCTGAAATAGATGCGATAATCTTAGTTGTCAGTGCTAATTGTGGGACTTTAGAAGAGATTCTAAATGAACTGAAACGCTTAATCACACTTACTCAAATCCCTCTTTTAGCAAAAAAGATTAAGCTAGAACCGAGCAATAACTTACGCTTAATAAAGAATAGTGAAGTTGTGCTAGAGAAGGCTACTCTTCTAGGTTATGAAAAAGAAGTGCTGACGTTTCTTAATGAGAATGAAGTAGATTATATCTATTTCTCAGGAGTATTGACTGATTCTATTTGGGATAAAGTTAAGTACGGCTTTGAGAAGCACGCCAAAGCGATAATCATCAATCATCCCTACCAACTTCAAATGAGTTATGGTAGCTTACAACAAATGTTGGCAAAGCTCCGGGTGTCATCTCTTTATAAGTTTGAAATAGCCTGTCTGGCACTTAATAGCTTCTCGGTCAAAGGCAGACATTTAGATGCTGACCTAATGTATAATTCAATCTCTAAAATAACCAATATCCCTATTATTGACTGCATGGAAGTACTATAATGAACAGAACGAAAAGATCCGTTACGCTAGGTTTAGTCTCCAATATTATCTTTGCCATTCTCAAGACCATAATCGGTATTCACGGCAAGAGTCAAGCTCTTATTGCTGATGGAATTAACTCCACTTCTGACGTTGCTTATTATCTTGCTGTCGGTATCTTTATGAAGAAAGCCCATAAGCCGGCTGATGAAGAGCATCCGTACGGACACAGACAACTTGATAACATCGCAGCTATTGTTGTGGGTTCTTTTATTGTAACTACCGGTGCTACTATCTTTTGGAACGCTATAACTTCTATCTATGAAATCTTTAAAGGTAACTATATTAGTAATCAGAACTTTCTCTTTCCTATGATTATTGCTTCGATTACTGTTATTGCCAAAATCTATCTCTATCTGGATACTAAAGTTACCTATAAACAGACAAAGAATCCAACCATAAAAGCTTTAATGAATGACCATATTAACGATTTAATGGCATCAGGAACAGTTCTGATTAGTTTGATCCTTGCTTTTTATAATAGTAATCTAATTTGGATAGACCCCATTGCCAGCTGTCTTGTCGCTATCTTTATTTTCAAAACAGGCTTTGAAATAGTAATTGATTCTTCTACAGACTTGATGGATGCTATGCCGGATAGTGACTTCACAAAAAAGATAGAAGAAATAGTGCTAAATCACTCTGATGTGCATGGTATTAACCACTTAGGAGTTCATAAATACGGACCTGCTTTTGTGCTTAATCTCGCCATTGAAGTAGATTCTCATCTGACAGTTTTGGAAGGCGATCAGATTTGCGACCAATTAGAAGTTGCCTTATTACAGGAGTTTCCGGATAGTTTGAAGAAAACCAATATTCACTATCACCCAAAACAGAAAAGTAGGTAGCTACGATAAATTATATAGTTAAATAAAGAAGCCGATGAGATTTGAGCAATAAAGCTGCAAAATCTTATCGGTTTTTAAATAGTTTTTTAATCTAACAACTTAGATTATTCTGTGAATGATTTTTCCATTCTTTTCATTAAATTATTAAATCTTTCAAGCTGTTTTTCAGTAAAATTCTCTGCATGTTCTGCTTGTTTTTCAACAAAAGATTTAGTCGATTCTAAAAACTCAGTGGCGTCAATATCACTAAAATCAAGTTTCTCATATTTTTCGACTACCTTTTCTGTTTTATCAAGAAAGGTATCAATTGGACTCTTTTTAGCACAAGCTGTAAACATCAATGTAAATGCCAATAAGACAATTACTAAAGTAGTAATAAGTTTAAACTTTCTCATTTCACTTTTCCTTGTTATAAGTTGTTAACTTTCTCTAAATGGCTAGCTTCGTAACTATATTCTGACTAGTCAACTTCATATCACAAAATTAGCATTACTATTTTATATTGTCAAGATTTATTTCATTTGCTTGCTGAATTATTGATTGGAATCGAATTCTTGCTTGGGTTTCATTTTCTTCTTTATCTTATTTCTTCTCTGTGTCCTCTGCGTCTCTGTGGTAAAAAAAGAGGGGGTATGCAATACGCACCTTACAATATCGGTGTTTCTCGGTGGTATCGGTGGTTTCATCTTCTTCTTTTTCTTTTTTCTTCAATTATTGATTATCGTGTGGTTAATCATACATATTGCCTACTTTAAAATAATTTCCAAAAAAGTACTTGCTTTTTTATTAATGATACAATAAGTTGATTCATAGAGCTTTTTTAAGTTCTAAGCGAAAATAGATTAATTATCTACTCTTCAGATTAGGCTATTAACAGGGCTAATCTCAAAGTATAATATGAATAGGAGAATTAATGAACATATTAATCACCGGTGGAGCAGGTTTCATAGGCTCTCATTTAGCTGAGAAACTTCTACAACAGGGACATAAAGTATCTGTTATTGATAACTTATCGACAGGAAGTTTAGAGAATGTAAAGCATCTGAAAGGTAATAAAGACTTTACTTTGCATATAGGTTCAATCCTTAATCGTGAGCTTCTTGAAGAATTAGTTGCTCAAAGCAAAGTAATCTATCACATGGCAGCAGCCGTAGGTGTGAAGTATATTATAGAAAACCCTTTATTATCTCTCAGAACTAACATTGTGGGCACTGAAAATGTTTTAGAATTAGCCCATAAATATAAGTGTAAAGTCTTGGTTGCTTCTACCTCTGAAATCTATGGTAAAAGTGATAAAATACCTTTTAAAGAGGAAGATGACAGATTATTAGGTTCTACTCACATTAGCCGTTGGGGCTACAGTACAGCGAAAGCTGTTGATGAATTTCTGGCTCTGGCTTTTCATAGAGAGAAGAAATTGCCGGTTGTAATTGTGAGATTATTCAACACAGTCGGACCGCGTCAAACAGGTCAGTACGGCATGGTAATTCCTAAGTTTATCAAAGCAGCTCTTTTAGACCAACCCTTAATAGTGCATGGCACAGGCAAACAGAGCCGATGTTTCACTGATGTGGATGATGTTTCCGATGCTTTAATTAAGCTGATGAATACACCTGATTGTGAAGGTCAGATCTTCAATGTTGGTTCTACCGAAGCTATTTCAATTGAAGATTTAGCAGTGAAGATAAAAAAAGCGGCTAATAGTAAATCCCGTATTGAATACAGGTCTTATGCTGATGTTTTTGAAGAAGGTTTTGAAGATATGATGAAGCGTGTGCCGGATATTTCTAAAATAGAGAAAACAATTGGCTATAAAAGAAAGCACACATTAGACCAAATCATAGATAGAGTTATTAAGTATTATGAAGAATAAGATAATTGTAATTTGTCTGCTCTTCTGCTTTTATCTTCAGATAACTGCACTTCCGATCAATGTCTCAATTGTCGGTAATGTAGATTATCCCGGTGTTTATATTCTTGATTCTTCTAGCCGAGTTTCGCAAGCTATTCAATATATTGAGCTAAACTTAACCAGTGATCCTACTGATATGATTAAGAATTCACCTCAATTATCAGAAATGTCTGAACTGAAGATAGATACAGCGATGTTGGAAGAGCAGAAAATAGCCTTGGCTACCAAAAATATGCAGAAGAAAAACAGCTACTATGCTCCACTTAAAGAGGACGAAGGCGAGACCTTCACTGCTAAGCCGATCTCTAAACGAAAAGTCTTCCTGATACGCAACAAGGTTCAGCAAGAGTTGAACCTACAAGAGTTCTACAGCAATGGCAACGCAGCTGAAAATCCCTACTTGCAGAATGATGATATTGTTAAATTATTACCTCTGGAAACAAGCGTTAGGCTGACCGGAGAAGTGAACAGAGAAGGTTTGTATGAGCTTATTGAAGGTGAAAAGCTGACTGATCTTATCAGTTTTGGACAAGGCTTAACTAAAGATGCAGACTTGAAAAACATCTTGGTTGAACGTTATAATCCGGAAACCGGAGAGCTTCAGACTTGGAAAATAGACTATTCTGTAATAAATAAGAACTTTGATTCTGAGCATAATCTGATTCTTTCTCATAATGATGAAGTTAGAGTTTTTAAGAAACCTTACCTTAGTAAGAAACAAACAGTCGAAGTAAAAGGGTTAGTAAAATACCCCGGAGAGTATGCTATTGATGAAAATAGCACACTGCTTTCAGTTTTAGAAAGTGCCGGTGGTCCTCAAGCTCATGCAGATTTGAACTTTGCCATTATGATTGATAAATCTCTATTTGATTCGTATGACCCGGACTTAGAGAGATTACTTACTTCTAATCCTGCCCTAATGTCAATTGCCGAATACTCCTACTATCAAACAAAGCTCCGTGAAATTTCAGGAAAGCACTTTGTTAATATTAAGCAACTTTGGGAAACTAAAGATGCGCAATACGATAGAAGAGTGAAAGCAGGAGATATGATTTATCTTAAAGAACCTTTCTTGTTGGTAAATGTCTCGGGAGCGGTTCAGAATGCCGGACTCCAAACTTGGGAAGCTGGCAAGAACTGGAAAAGCTATGTTAAATCTGCCGGAGGCTTCACTTTAAATGCTTATGAAAGCAAGCTAAGAGTGATTCGCTACAATACCAATGCTTGGGTAAAAGTTAAAAAAGATACTGTTATTAACCCGGGTGATGAGATATTTGTTCCGGAGCTAAAAGACAAATCAGCTTGGGACTACATAATAGAAGGCTTAGCAGTTACTGCTCAGTTAATTACAATAGTGTTGGGTATTCATACTCTAACCAAATAATAAAGAAAATAAGCATGTTTTAGGAGAAAAAGTGGAAGTTAAATTATTAGATTTACACGCTCAATATGAGAATATTATGAGCGAAGTTAAAAGCGAAATGGATAAAGTTCTGGCTGAGCATAATTATATTTTAGGTTCTCAGGTAAAAGATTTTGAAAATACTATGCAGAAGCATTTAAATGTCAATCACGCTGTTGGCTGTGCTTCCGGTACAGATGCTTTAGTGTTAGCACTTAGAGCGTTGAAGATTGGTCCCGGCGATGAAGTGATTACCACTCCTTTTACTTTCTTTGCCACAGCAAGTACAATAGTTCATGTGGGAGCAACACCGGTCTTTGTTGATATTGATAAAGATACCTTCAATATTGACCCAAACCTCATTGAAGCTGCTATTACAGAGAAAACTAAAGCTATTATTCCGGTTCATCTGTTTGGACAACCTGCCGAGATGGATAAGATTATGAAGATTGCCAAGAAGCATAATCTCAAGGTTATTGAAGATAATGCTCAAGGAATCGGTTCTAAATATGATGGCGTTCATTCAGGTACTATCGGAGATATTGGTACTCTCTCCTTCTTCCCCAGTAAAAACTTAGGCTGTATGGGAGATGGCGGAATGTGTCTGACTCAAGATGAACAGCTTGCCAAGGACTTGGCTCAATTGAGAAAACATGGTGAAAACCCTAAGTATATTCATAAATGGGTGGGCTATAATAGCCGTTTAGATACCATTCAGGCAGCCGTGCTTAATGTTAAAATTAAGTATTTAGAAGAGTGGTCTGAAGGTAGAAGAAATAACGCTAAGCTTTATTACGAACAACTTGCTGATATCAAAGAGATTAAGTTGCCGGTTATTCATCCTAAAGCTACCACTGTTTATAACCAGTTTACGCTTCAAGCTGAAAGAAGAGATGATCTGATGAAACATCTTCAAGCTAATGAAATTGGTTGTGCAATCTATTATCCGAAACCTCTTCATATTCAAGAGTGTTTTGAGAATTTAGGTTATAAAGAAGGTGACTTACCTGTTACAGAAGAATTAACTAAGAAAGTAGTTTCTATTCCGATTTATACAGAGCTTCCTAGGGAGCATCAGCTTTTTGTAATTAAAACAATAAGAGAATTTTATAATAAGTAAGAGGAAAATAAAATGAATATTATAGTATGTGTTAAACAGGTTCCGGATACTAATGATATAAAGATTGACCCGGTAACAAATACTCTAATCAGAGAAGGTGTTGAGAGTATTCTTAACCCTTTTGATACCTATGCTGTAGAAGAAGCATTAAGACTAAAAGAGATTCACGGCGGTAAAGTAACTGCTATTACAATGGGTCCACCGCAAGCAGATAAAGTTCTAAAAGAAGTAGTCTCTCTCGGTGTTGATGAAATATTTTTACTCTCTGATCGCAAGTTTGCCGGCGCAGATACTTGGGCAACCAGTAACACTTTGGCGGCTGCTATTAGAAAGATTGGGGCGTATGATCTTGTTCTGTTTGGACAGCAAGCTATCGATGGTGATACAGCTCAGGTTGGCCCCGGTGTGGCTACTCATCTTGGTTTACCTCAAACCTGCTTTGTCAGAAAGATTGAGAAGATTGAGAATGGCAAGGTGGTTTGTCAACGTCTCATGGAAGATGGTCATGATGTTGTAGAGATGTCTCTTCCTGCTGTGATTACAGTAGTTAAAGAGATTAACACTCCGCGTCTCCCTTCCTTAAGAGGCAAGAAGAATGCCCGCCAAGCTGTTCCTGAAGTATGGAATGCCGAGATGTTAGGATTAGATGAAAACACTATTGGCTTGAATGGTTCACCAACTCATGTTGTGGAGATATTCTCACCCGAACACCATAAAGATGGTCAGAAATTTGAAGGTACTCCGGAAGAGAGTGCTGAGTTAATAATTAGTACTTTGAAGAGTATTACGCTATAAATTTACTAAAGAGCGATTGACTCCAGAGTTGGTCGCTCATTTAAGAGTTTGTTGGGAAATCATCATCTCTTAGTTTTTTGGTCTCTTTTTACAAAAAGAGATCGCTAATAGATTTATTCAAACTCAAGCGAAGGTGTGTTTTAACACATCAAGTGCAGAGTTTGGATAAATATATAGCGACTTTAATTAATGTTATGACTCAACTAAATCTAATTGAAATGGAGTTTAAATGATTATATTTCCGGATATTAAGCCTTACATATTGAAATTCGATATTGGCAGTTTTCCCCTTGAGATTAGATACTACGGTATTCTCTATCTAATTAGCTTTCTTTTAGGCTACATCTATGTTAAGAAGAATCTAAAATACAGAGATATCAAACTTTCTAAAGAGAAATATAGTGATTTTATCTTCTATGTGGCACTTGGTGTTATTCTTGGGGGCAGAATAGGTTATATTCTCTTCTACTCTTTTCCTGAATTTCTTGCCAATCCCCTTACGCTGTTTTATGTCTGGGAAGGCGGAATGTCTTTCCATGGTGGAGCATTGGGAGTAGTACTTTTCAGCTATATCTTCTGTCGTAGGAATAAGATAGATTACTTAGGCATCGGAGACGTTGCTATGCCGTGGGTGGCTGTGGGCTTAGGTTTAGGCAGACTGGGTAACTTCATCAATGCCGAACTTTACGGTTCTCCCACTAACTTACCGTGGGGAGTTGTCTTTCCCGGTGAAACAATAGCGCGCCATCCGACCCAAATTTACGAAATGCTCTTCGAAGGCATCTTTATGTTCATCGTTCTGCAGCTTCTCTTGATGAAAACTAAAACGCGCGGAGTCGGCTTCTGGTCTTTCTTCCTGCTTTATGGAGTAATTAGATTTTTAATAGAGTTTGTCAGACTTCCTGATAATATCGCTTCTCTCTATCCTAATGGACTTCTCTATGGGGTATTGCCAATGTCGCAAGGGCAGTTCCTAAGTCTCTGGATGGTAGTTGCAGGAGCAATCGGTTTATTTTACATATATAGGAGAAAAGCATGAAGAAGATAATCTTATTACTTATGATAGTGCTGCTTTTGGCATCTTGTTCAACCCTAAGAGAGTTAAGCAGGTATGAGAAGGAGAATCTCGCCTTAGCGAACCTGAAGTACCTCAATGGTTTCAAAGCTACGGGTATAGCAGAAATAGCAATTAAAGGCTTCTCAATTAAGAAAGAGTTTGTGCTAAGTAAGAATAAAGATACACTACGACTTGATATCCTGGAAAGTGGGATAATGAGTCTGCTACCCTCTCCCTTCGCAACTATCTATGTGGCTGATAAAGTGATAATTACCAACTATAACAAAGGCTTCTTTAATGACCTTGTTATTGACCAATTTCCGTTTTCGCAATACTTAGATTTAGAATCTCTGCCTCAGGGGATTATTGACGAAATAGTGAGTAATAAAGCTTTTAATATTGCATTGTTGCAATTCAAGTTTGATGACCTGTTTCGCTTAAACAAGATTATAATGAATGAGAATATAATAGATTTGAATTATGAGAAAAAGGATTTATCTTTAGTAAATATAACTTCTTCTAAAGCAAAGATTAACATCTCTTTAGATAGTTTCAAACCTGGCGAAGTTAAGATAAAACCACTTAAATTAAAGAATTAAGATAAAATAGAGGAGAAATAATGATTGAGAGATATTCACGCCCTGAAATGGACGCTATTTGGGGTATGCAAAATCGCTATCAATGCTGGCTGGATGTAGAAGTTGCTGCTTGTAAAGCAATGGCAGAGAAGGGGATTATCCCCCAAGAGGATTTACAGAATATTATCGATAAAGCTGACTTCAATGTAGCCAGAATTGATGAAATAGAACTTACTACCAAACATGATATTATCGCTTTTCTAACAAATGTAGCAGAGTATGTGGGACCATCTTCACGCTGGATTCATTACGGAATGACCTCTTCTGATGTTTTAGATACAGCAACCGCTATGCAATGCAAGCAAGCCGGTAACTTAATTCTCGCTGAATTAAAGATTTTTGCTGAATCTTTACGCCAAAAAGCTATCAAATATAAAGATGTGGTGTGCATAGGGCGTTCTCATGGAATTCATGCAGAACCAACCTCATTTGGCTTGAAATTCACCCTCTGGTTTGATGAGATGAATCGCAATATTACAAGAATGAAGCAGGCTATTGAAGTGATTTCTGTTGGTCAAATCTCCGGAGCTGTCGGTAATTACGCTCATCTTTCACCCCTAATAGAAGAGATTGCCTGCCAGCATTTAGGACTTAAGCCGGTTAATATTTCGACTCAAGTTATTCAACGTGATAGACATGCCGAGTTTCTTACAACTTTGGCGATCATTGCTTCCACTATTGAAAAGATTGCCGTGGAAATAAGACACTTGCAAAGAACTGAAGTGAGAGAAGCTGAAGAGAGATTCACCAAAGGTCAAAAAGGCTCTTCTGCTATGCCTCATAAGAGAAATCCTATCGTAACTGAACAGATGACAGGCTTGGCAAGGCTCATCAGATCCAACGCTATGGCTGCTTTAGAAAACAATGCTCTCTGGCATGAAAGAGATATTTCTCACTCTTCTGTGGAGAGAATTATCCTTCCGGACTCAACTATTTTAGTTCATTATATGCTGGGTAAAATGATTAAATTGATAGATAACCTGGCTGTTTATGAAGAGAATATTAAGAAGAATTTAGAATTGACCGGCGGATTAGTCTTCTCACAAGTTCTTCTGCTTAAATTAGCTTCTCGTGGTGTTAGCCGTGAAGATAGCTACGCTATGGTACAGAGAAACGCTATGTTAGCTTGGGACGAACGCAAGAACTTTAAAGAATTGATTCTTAATGATAAAGAGATTATGAGTATTATCACACAGGCTGATTTTGATGAAGTCTTCTCTTATGACAGATATATTCAGAATGTAGATTTTGTGCTAAAACGCAGTGGTGTAACTAAGTAATTAGCAATAACCAAACAATTAGCAATGAGCAATTAGCAATTAGTAATTTTAAGATATGTAAGGGCGGGATGTTTTCCGTCCTTATTTCTTCGTCTTAAAACTCTGTGAAACTCCTCTTACCCTCTGTGTAACTCTGTGTTAAGGGTCTTTCCTCTCTTAATTCTTATCTTATCCATCTTAATCTGTCTTATCTGTGTCATCTGTGTTCTATGGTCTGCTTAATTGCTAATTGCTAATTGATATCATCCCCAATAGTGCAGTAGCAACGGCACTCCCACAAAAATATTAATCAACTGCAACCCAATTCCCGACTTCCAATAATCACTATATTTATAGCCTCCGGGACCCATCACCAGAGTATTAGCTTGATGAGCAATAGGAGTAAGGAACGCCGAACAAGATCCCACTGCAACAGTCATTAAGTATAAATCAGGGGTAGTCCCTTGAGCCTTTGCCAGCTCTATCGCTATCGGAGCCATAATAATAGCAGCCGTAGCATTATGAACTAAGTTGGTGATTATCATAGTAAGCACTAGCAGAGTCCCGACTATGAACCAAGGATCTGCATAACCGGTTATAGATAATAGCATTCTACTAATATGATCAGCAGCACCGGAAGTTATCATAGCTCGTCCTAACGGGATTAAAGCACCTAGCATAATGATAACAGACCAATCCACAGATTTATAAACATCACGGTAGGGAATAACATCAAAAAGCACCATAACTAAGGCACAAAGAGGAAACGCAAGATGAACAGGTAGCCACTTCAGCATCACAGAAAGAATACTCAAGCCGAAGATACTAAGATAGATTAAGATTTTCTTTTCATCACCTATTTTATAACCTCTTTCTGAAAGAGCTAAGCAACCCAGACTAATGATTTGCTCAGGTAGATTAGCCGGTTCACCCTGAATTAACAGCACATCACCAACTTTGAACTTCTTGTGGTAAATTCTTTTAATCATCTCATCTTGAGTTCCTGTTTTGGCTAATAAGGTAATATTAAATCTTTCGCGAAGCTTTATATCCAAGGCATTCTTGCCTATAATCGGAGAATCCTTCATCACCACTACTTCTAAGATTGCCAGCTTCTTAGTCTCGATAATCTTTTCTGATGGTGATTCTTCTGTATTTAATTCTACCCCACTTCCCTCAATGAAGGTCTTCAAGGAGTCAGAATCCGCTTTTATCATCAACACATCATCTTCCATAATTCTCTCTTGAGTACTAATATGATGAAGATACTTCTGCTGTCTGATAATCCCAATTATATCAATGTCATACAGATTATTATCATTTATTTCTTTGAGTGTTTTACCGACAAGTTTAGCCCCTTTCTTGGCTATAACCTCAGTACAATAATCATCTATTTCGATAGTCTCTTCTAACTTAACAGGACTTTTCTTTCTGGGTAAGAACCTCCAGCCGATTAAGCTGATGTAAAGTATTCCTATTAGTGCTAAAATAACCCCAACAGAAAAGAAATCAAATAATCTGAAGGAGTAGCCAAAGCTCTCTTTCCGGATAGAAGAAACAATGATATTAGGTGAAGAACCGACCAGAGTTGTCATGCCACCGAGGAGAGTTGAGAAGGCTAAAGGGATGAGAATCAAAGAAGGGGATTGCTGTCTTTTCTTGGCAAGCTTAATAGAAATAGGCATAATAACACTCACATTATTCATGAATGCTGAAGCTATAGCAGTCAAGAAAGATAGAGGGAAGATTAAGCTTATAGGCTTCTTACCAAACCAATTCAACTTCCTGACTATCATGTCGAGAAGTCCGCTATGCTGCATTCCTTTGCTAATCATCATTACTGCTACAACTGTTACTACTGCCGGGTTAGAGAAGCCTAAAAATGCACTATTCATAGGGATAACACGCGTAATTGAGATGATGAACAATCCCAATAAAGCAACAAAGTCGTATCTGATTTTGTCCCAGATAAACATTGATAATAAGAAAACTAAAGTTAAATATACTATGATTTGTGCCATAATACTCCTTTCTAATAGCTTGAAACATAAATCTACAACTCATAGTAAATATGTCAATTTAAAGTTATGATTTTACTCATTGACACTTATTCAACCAATCGAAATCTTGACATACATGTAAATCTAGGCAAAAGCCTAAACAATTACTTAAGGAGAAATGTATGAAAAAGATAATATTCTTGCTGATGTTTTCGATATTAACTATATCATCAGCATTTGCCCAATTTGTGGAAATTGGAGATAGTGGATCAACAAATGTTACTAATTTTGCACCGCTTAACAGTTTAAAGGTTGCTTATGCCCAAGACTATTCAGCTGTTTCTAACTCAGTAATAGCTACTATCGAGAATGCTCTTGATGAAATGGAAGCTCCCATTAATCTAACCGCTACAGTTTCAGCTAGCAATGTTACTTTAGACTGGCTAGCACCGGGTACTATCCTTCCTGATTTAATTACTGAAGGTTTTGAAGTTTTTCCACCTGCAGATTGGTCAATTGACAGTACTAACACTGTAGAAACTTGGAAACGCTATGCTCGTGTTCTCCTTGTAAATGGCTATGCTACTCCAACTGAAGGAATCTACCAAGCCGGTCTAATGTGGGATATAGGACATCAAGATGAGTGGTTAATTACTCCACAAATATCTAATCCTTTAAATATTACTTTCGACTACTTTGGCAGTACCGGTTCTACACATGGAGATAACTACTTTGTGAAAGTATCTACCGATAATGGTGCAAGCTGGACTCCTGTCTGGAACGCTTCTGATCTTCCTGAAGGTGAAAATCATTATGACGAACCTGTAAGTATTGATCTTTCTGCTTATACAAACGAGACAATTCAACTTGCTTGGAACTTTGTTGATGGTGATGGAGAAGGCTTATGGTTTGCTTCATATATCGACAATGTAATTTTCTCAAGTCAAAGTGGAACAATTGCTTTCGACGGTTCTGAACTTAAAGCATTCTCTAAAGCTAGACCTTCTTCTGTTACCGGTAATGTCAGAAGTAGTAGATTTGCTAGAGATCCTAACTATGTTAGCACTCGCTCAAACCGTGCTTTAACCGGTTATAAAATCTATCGTGATAATGCTGAAGTTGCTACAATAGCATCAGATTTATTAACTTATACAGAAGAAGTTTCAGAGTATGGAAATTATGAATATTTCGTAACTGCTCTCTATACTGAAGGTGAATCAGATCCTTCCAATACAGTAGAAGTTTCAATTATAGATCCTTTCACTACTCTCGCTCCAATGAACTTTACTGCTACTGCAAATGGTGCAGATGTAGAAATGAATTGGGAAGCTCCTCTTGATTTATCGGAAGGGGCTTGGATTACTAAAGCTGCGGAAGATAGTGATGATGGTATTGGTACAGGCGGACCTGTAACCATGTCTGTTGCTCAAAAATATACAGAAGCAGAATTAGCTCTCTACCAAGGGATGTTTATTAATTCTATGAAAATCTTCCCACGCGAAGCTTCTGCTATTTATACACTTAAATTATGGGGCGGAAATGACGGTAATACAGAGCTCTATTCTCAAGCCGTAACAAACTTCACAAATGAAGCTTGGAATGAGTTTGCTTTAAACTCTTCTGTCGCTATCCCTACTTCTGGTCCTCTTTTTATTGGCTATATTGCTAATACTGAAGTTGGCTACCCTGCCGGTTGTGATGCAGGTCCTGCAATTGCCGGTGGTGATATGATTAAACTAGGCGAACAAGCTGCTTGGGATATTCTTTCTCAAATTACAAATTTCAATGTAAATTGGAACATTCAAGCTTATGTCTCGTTTGAAGGTTCTGACAGAGTTGCGACAAACTTCGTTCCTCTTAATACTAAATTAGTAAGAACTAATAACAGTGCTGAATTAGTGAAAGGAAACTTAAATTCTATCACAGCAAGCAGATTCAACCTTAATAGAGCAGTAACAGGTTACAAAGTCTATCGTGATGCTCAAGAAATCGCTGAAGTTGGTTCTACTGTATTTACTTATACTGACACTGGCTTAGCTAATGGTTATTACGAATATCATGCTACAGCTATGTATGGTGATGCTGAATCTCACCCTTCAAACAGCGTTATTGTTACTATTAACTACTTTAACCCTGAAGAAGTTGTGATTAATGACAGCTTTGAAACTTATCCTGATTTCGCTCTGGAATTTGGCAACTGGACTCTCCTTGATGAAGATTTATCAACAACTTACGGTGTTACAAACATTGCTTTTGCTAACTCCGGCGGTCCTATGGCTTACATAGTATTTAATCCTGCTAACACTGTCCCTGCTTTAGATGATGCTGCCTATGCAGCTGTTCAGGGAAATAAGTATTTAGCAAGTTTTGCAGCTGAACAAGCTCCAAACAACGATTGGTTAATTACTGAACCTTTCACAGTTGGTAACGAAGGAAGCGTAAACTTCTTTGCTAAATCTATCACTGCATCGTTTGGACTTGAAAGATTCAATGTTTTAGTCTCTACCGGTTCAACCAGCCCTAACGACTTTACTTCAATCTCAGGTGCTACTTTTGTTGAACCTCCTACAAGCTGGACAAACTTTATCTACAGCTTAGATGATTATGCTAATCAAACTATCAGAGTCGCTATTCAATCTGTTTCTGATAATGCATTTATCTTCATGTTAGATGATTTCAAAGTTGTTTCACCTGGTGGAACAGACAATGACGACACTTCAGCACCTGCTGTTAAAACAGCTTTACATGCTAACTATCCAAACCCATTCAACCCTGAAACTTCTATTAGTTACTCTGTTGAAAAAACAGGAAATGTTACCATTGATGTTTATAACATGCTTGGTCAAAAAGTGAAAACACTTGTTAACGATTCTCAGAATGCAGGAACTCACACTGTAGTTTGGAACGGTACTGATAATAACGGCAAAAGCGTTTCTTCAGGCGTTTACTTCTACAGAATGAAAAATGGTTCATATACTAAAACAAACAAGATGATTTTAATGAAGTAAACTTCATCAATTAGCAATTAGCAATGAGCAATTAGCAATTGAAAACAATATGTAAGGGCGGAATATTTTCCGCCCTTTTTCTTTAGCCATGGAACATCTTCTGTCTGACGCAACGATTAAACAATTCAACAATTCATCAGTTCAACAAACAAATAATCTGTGTCATTCTGTGTTATATTCTCTGTGCATTCCTATTCTTTTTATTTTCTCCTTGCCAAAAAAGTAGCATAGATAAATTAATCCAAGTATGAAATATTATGAAATAGCTTTAAACATTGATTTAGATACAAAATTCACCTACTGCAGTAGAGATTCACAGCTCTTAAATAGAAGGTGTATTGTCCCTTTTGGGCATAGTATCAGAACCGGGATTATCGCAGCAGAAGTTGCCGATATTAACCCGCGTATTGACTATAAAGAGATAATTGAGGTAATCGACGATGATGAAATTCTCTCACCTGACTTATGGAAGCTGAGCTTCTGGATGTCAGGCTATTATCAATGTAGCCTGGGCAAAGCTATGTTCTCCATGCTTCCTAAAGGGATATCAGTAGAAATTCAGAGTGAAATAAGAGTGAAAGATGATACAAAGCTGATTGAAGAAGCTGAATTTCTCTTCTCTGAAATCAAAAGTGGACATTGGTTCGACCTCAAAGAGTTAAAAGCTAAATACCCAACAAATCTTACCTATAAACTATTAGAAACTTTAGAAAAGCAAGAAAGCATTGAGATTAAGAGAGTTTATGACAACAAAGTTAAAGTTAAAAAAGCCAATTTTATCTTCTTAGAAGAGCTTGCTAAACTACCTAAGCTTACTGAAAAGCAGCAATTAGCCTATACTTTAATTTGTGAAAGTGAAGAAATTATTCCTCTTTCTAACTTGGCTAAAGAGTTTTCCTACGCAATTATTAAAGCTCTGCAAGAGAAGTCTTTAATTAAAGTAATAGCAATTGAAGTTAGTGAGAACATTGATTTATTACCTACACGGCGAAATAGAAAAATAGTAGAGCTGACCGATGAACAGGCTGTGGTAATAGCCAATATTGAACAAGATTTAGAGAGTTATAAAGTCCATCTTCTGTATGGCATCACAGGTAGTGGCAAGACTGAAGTTTATATCAGAATCATGGAAAAAGTGCTTGATCGTGATGATAATGCCTTGCTTTTGGTTCCGGAAATATCTCTCACTCCGCAAGCGGTTGATAGGTTCCATAGTGCTTTTGGTGAAAAGATTGCGATTCTGCATAGCCATTTAAGTGATAGAGAGCGACTTTATGAATGGAAAAGAATTAAAAATCACGAATGCAGAATTATAATAGGAGCGCGCAGTGCTATCTTTGCCCCTCTCGAAAAGATTGGTTTAATCATTGTCGATGAAGAACATGAGGGAAGCTATAAGCAAGATAATAGTCCGCGTTATAATGCCCGCGACTTAGCTGTAATCAGAAGTAAGATTAATAATTGCCCTCTGATTCTTGGTTCGGCTACGCCTTCTTTGGAATCTTGGAATAACACCAAGCAAGGTAAGTATATACTACACACCATGTTTGAGCGACCTGCCGGGATATATCTTCCTAAGGTTAATATTATTGATATGAAAAAGCAGAAGAATGAGACTCTTCTTTCGGAAGAACTACTCGCTGCGATTAAGGCTAATTTAGAGAAGAAAGAGCAGACAATTCTGTTCCAGAATAGACGCGGGTATTCTACTTTTTTGCAATGTAAAAGCTGTGGCGAGCTGATAACCTGCCCTAATTGTGATATCAGCCTGCATTATCACAGCTATTCTCAAGAGGTGGTGTGTCATTATTGCGGTTATAAAAAGCCGGTTCCCCGTAAATGTGAAAAGTGCGGAAAATATTCCTTTATGTATGGTGCCGGTGGAACCCAAAAACTGGAAGAACAAATCAGGGCTTTCTTCCCCTCTGCAAAAGTGCTACGCATGGATTCCGATACTACTACAAAAAAGAAGAGCTACACAGATATGTTTGAAATGATGTCCGATGGCAGTATTGATATTCTCATAGGTACACAGATGATTTCCAAGGGTTTAGATTTTCCTAATGTTACCTTGGTAGGAGTTGTTTTAGCTGATATTACACTTAATTTACCGGATTTTCGTGCTTCTG